>CAISZN010000482.1 GCA_903889985.1 uncultured Hyphomicrobiales bacterium
ATACCTGTACACAAATGCTCACATTTATGCACAGCCACGTACCTTTAAATACATTGCCAAAACTGTGCATCACTCGGTGCCTTGCAAAAATGTCGGTTGGAGCAAAGAGCCTTAGCCCGCGCCTCCAAAATTAACCCTCCGGCAGAGGGCTCACTGCAGCCAGTCAATGAATGTAGTAATCATTGACTCGTGAATACCCGATTAGATCGGTCGATTTCAGGGGAGAGACGTGGCGCGCTGGAAGCCTCCATCAATAGCCGGACTGAGCCGAACAGCTGGGGGACTCCTTCTGCTGCTCTCAGTTTCGCTTTGGACCTTTTCAGCCGTCCTGTTTTTCAACTTGGGCAGTTGGCCGAGGATTACGGCCTGCACCGCCCTGAAGTGGTATCGAATGCCGAAAGGCCTCCCCTTTTATCCACTCATCTCGGACTTTCGCTGTCCCGTGGTCTGGCCTTGGGGAATGTGGAAGGGGCCAGCTGAAGTGATCGCCAACGATTTTTCCATCGCCGGCCTTACTATGGTCGCAGGTGCCTCGCTCTATGCTCTTGGGGCTGTCTGGCAACCGAGAAGCCAAAGCTAAGCGTGCGATGGTCTGCGGCCTTGCAGAGACTTTCGCCCCTGCTGAGCGCGTCATGCGAGGCCCCATCAAGATGATGCTAACGACGATCGAGCGAAACGCACTTCCCGACGAAGCCTTTGGCCTCCCTCATCGGCGAGCCTACCCAATGCCCGATGCAAGGCATGCAAAAAATGCCAAGGCGCGAGCGACTGAAGAATACTACAAGGGACTTCTTTCAAAGGCCGAGAAAGCACAGATCGACGCGAAAGCTGACAACCTGCTCGGCCTGATATGAGCAAGATAAAGTAGACGCCTCGCCGATTGACTTGCGCCTAACTGATGACATTTTTTAAGATACAGGCATTGCTACTGCTCCAATTTCTGAATTGCATGGAAAGCCCATCGTCAGTCCTCAAATTCATCCGCATTATGTGGTTCCGGCAGATATTCGGTGAGCGCCCTAACACAGGTTGGATGAGAGCTCATAAACTTCACTTGCTTGGGTATTTTCCGAGCCTTCCGCTGCATGCCCCCTGCTCGTATCCAGAGCCAATCGTTGGTTCATTTCTAATGCAACGATTTGAATGAAAAACTTGGAGAATGTGATGTCTGACGACAAACAGCTCAAGCAGGCCGTGCTCGATGAACTTAAGTGGGAGCCCAGCGTGAACGAAGCACACATTGGTGTTTCTGCCAAGGACGGCATCGTCACTCTTATGGGACATGTCGAAACGTTCTCAGAGAAGTGGGCGGCAGAGAAAGCAGCGCGACGTGTCAATGAAGTAAAAGGCGTCGCTGAGGAAATCGATGTCCAGTTGCCGTTCAGCGTCAAGCACGGCGACGAAGAAATTGCCGCCGCTGCAATCAATCGGTTGAAGTGGGATGCAGCTGTACCGGTCGGCGCCGTGAAGGCCAAGGTTGAAAAGGGTTGGGTCACTTTGACTGGAGAAGTCGATTGGCACTACCAGCAGGAAGCCGCAGTGAGCGATGTTCGCGGGCTTTGGGGAGTGACCGGCGTTTCCAACGACATCGCCATCAAGCCCAAGCCTGATACGGCTGCTATCCGCGAGAAAATCTTGGTTGCTTTTGATCGGTCGTGGTTCGATCCAGCCTCTATCGGTGTGACAGCTACCGGCGGCAAGGTGAAGCTGACCGGCAAGGTCAACTCATGGTACGAGCGGGACGAAGCTGCTGCGACAGCTTGGGCCGCGCCGGGCGCAACCTCTGTCGAAAACGATATTACCGTGAGCTGACGTCCTCTTGCCCGCCAACCTTTCGAGAGTGGTTGGCGGGCCAGAAACATGGCTGTCAAAGCTTGCTCGCTGAAAGGTTTTTTTGCCAATAGCTCGACCTGATTGTCAGAACCATTCAAGCCAATACTCATCTGTTTGGCACCGCCCGCCCCATCCGCAATCAATGAACGTCTGTCTCATTGTGATGACAGACGAGACGCTACCGGGATCGCAGGGATCTCTCTTATTTTCAGATCTTTCTCTGTTGGATTGCGATCCAGGAGCCACAAAATGACTCGAATTCATCCCGTTCATTCCGCTCGTGCTTTGTTCGAACCGGTGCATATTGGCGCCTTCCAACTCGACAATCGTATTGTCATGGCGCCCCTCACCCGCAACCGCGCGGGCCCCGGCCTTGTTCCAGGCCCTTTCGCGGTTGAATATTATATGCAGCGCGCTTCAGCCGGAATGATCATCGCCGAAGCAACGCAAGTTTCAGCACAAGCGCAGGGCTATGCCAACACGCCGGGCTGTTATACCGATGCTCAAGTCCACGGTTGGCAGAAAGTGACTGATGCGGTCCATGCCGAGGGCGGAACCATCGTCGTGCAGCTTTGGCATACGGGTCGCGTCTCTCATACAAGCTTTCAGAAGGACGGCCAGGCTCCCGTCGGCCCTTCAGCGATCCGCGCGAAGACCAAGACCTTTGTCGCCGGAGAAGGTTTCGTGGATGTGTCGATGCCGCGTGCCCTGCGGCTTGATGAAATTCCTGGTATCGTCGACGACTTTCGCACGGCCTCCTTGCGTGCAATTGAGGCAGGATTTGATGGTGTAGAAATCCATGGAGCCCATGGATATTTGCTCGACGCCTTTTTGCGCGACGGCACAAACCAGCGGACAGACGCATACGGTGGATCAATCGCAAACCGGACGAAGTTCCTACTTGAAGTCACGAAGAGCTGTGCTGACGCCATCGGCGCCGATCGGCTGGGTGTGCGGATATCTCCGGTCTCAACGGCCGGAGATTCTCACGATAGCCATCCGCAGGCGCTCTTCAATCATGTCGTCGAAAGTCTCAATCCAATCGGTCTGTCCTATCTGCATGTCGTCGAAGGCGACACTGGTGGCGCGAGGGACAATATCGCCTTCGACTATTCTGCGCTGAGAGACCGCTTCGACAGCGCCTATATGGCCAACAATGGCTACGATTGCCCGATGGCCGTTGATGCAATCGCCAGTGGCCGGGCCGATCTGATCTCGTTCGGGCGTCCCTTCATCGCAAACCCCGACCTTGTCGAGAGACTGAGCAAGGATGCTCCACTGAACAAGCTTATGGCGCAGGACACTTTATATGGTGGCGGCGCACATGGTTATACGGACTACCCAACAATCAAGGCGGTTGATATCGCGAGGCAAAAGAACGCCAAGGCTCCTGCTTAAAGGGAGGCGACAAGATCATTCAACTAAGACCGGCTTTGATACGTCCGTAAACCTTGCTGCATGCAAGACCGCCATTCTTCCTCGCATGCAAACGGAAACTACACGTGAAGAGCTGCCACCTGCTCTGCGCGCCTATCGTTGTCATCGCCTTCCACTCACGAGGATTTCCGCTGATGTCGATCGAAGAGCCGACATTTACCGTCGTCCTTCATGAGGGCGACTATGAAATTCGCGACTATCACGCATCAGTCGTGGCGGAGGTCACGGTCACTGGCGATCAAAAGACAGCCGCATCAAGAGGATTTCGATCGCTGGCCGGCTACATCTTCGGCGGCAACACGCGTCGTCAGAAAATTTCCATGACAGCACCGGTCACGCAGGAACGAACCAGCCAGAAAATTGCAATGACTGCGCCGCTCACTCAAACCCAGTCGGCTGGCGCCTGGGTGGTCCGGTTCACCATGCCGCACGCATATTCGCTGGAGACGCTGCCAGTCCCGAATAATCCAAGTGTGACGCTGAGGAACATGGCGCCGTCTCGTTTCGCGGTTTTGCGGTTTTCAGGACTCGCAAATATGGCAAGCGTCCGGGCAGAGACGACAAGGCTCATTGATTTCGTGGAAACCCGTCATCTACACTCGATCGGAGAGGCTTCGCTCGCCCAATACAATCCGCCCTGGACGCTCTGGTTCTTGCGCCGCAATGAAGTAATGATCCAGGTCGCAGGATGAAGCGGGCAGGCCCATGGGTCACGATCCCGCCCCGGTGTCCCTGCTCCGATCCCCTAGCCTTCCTCAGCTTCAGCCTCAGTTTCAGCTTCAACCTTCGCTGTGGTTTTCCCCAGCGTCTTGACGCTATCGGCCTGCCAATCTGCAATTCGGACCTGCACCTTCGGGAAGGCGTCGCTGATACGCTTGGCTTCTGCTTCAGCCTCGGCACGAATCGGATAGCCGCTCTTGGCCTGACCATCAACCTCGACGACATAGCGCGGCATCTGGGTCCGCCATGAGACCTGCTTTGGCGGGAGCTGATCCCCGGCTACCGGCTTCTCGACGGATGGCATGACGATTCGATCTTTGCTCATGGCACCGGGCTTTCTATTCAACGGATCTCGACCGCAGGCGGATGACCTGCAATAGACCGGACAGGGACCGTCATCAATCGACCAGAGGGCCGCAAGTTCAGAAAGTTGGATATCCCCGGCCACATGGGATCAGCAAAGCTGTGGGATTTCGTTCCGGACCGCGCCGCCATTCTTCGATTAGTCTGTTGATTTATCATCCGTATTTTCAAATCCGTGCGTCCTTCCAGACGATCCACTGGACGCTGGTATGTTCGATAAGCATCTGAGGGACTTGATGTTCGGTCCTGAAGGAGCCAATCCTAAGCTCGATAGTCATGGGCTGCACAAATTACGGGGGGACAACGATGACGGTCACGGAGATGAAGGGATCCCGGCTGGGGGCCATTTTGCGCTCGACCAGCGGTAATTTTCTCGAACAGTTCGATTTTTTCCTTTTTGGCTTTTACGCATCGTCTATTTCGCGTGCCTTCTTTCCGACCGGAAACGAAGTCACAGCACTCATGCTGACCTTCACAACCTTCTGGCTTGGTGCCCTGATGCGACCAGTCGGCGCGATCGTTCTGGGCGCCTATCTCGACCGGATCGGCCGGCGCCAGGGATTGATCGTCACGCTGGCCATCATGGCGATCGGGACGATTGTCATTGCGATCTGCCCGACCTATTCCAGCATCGGCATCGCTGCCCCGATTGCCGTCTTGATCGGACGTCTGCTTCAGGGCTTTTCGGCTGGCGTCGAACTTGGCGGTGTGTCGATTTATCTTTTTGAAATCTCACCTCCCGGAAAGACCGGTTTCTACACGTCCTTTCAGTCTGCAAGCCAGCAGGTCGCGATCCTCATCGCTGCGATCATCGGTTATGCGCTCAGCGCCACCCTTGAGCCAGCAACCATCTCCGCATGGGGCTGGCGCATTCCCTTCTTCATCGGCTGTCTGATCATCCCGTTCATCTTCGTGATCCGTCGCAGTCTCGAAGAAACGCCGGACTTCCTCTCGCGCACCAAGCATCCGACCGCTTCGGAAGTCTTCCAGTCAATGCTGGCCAACTGGAAGATTGTGCTGCTGGGCATGCTGCTCGTCGCCATGACGACCGTGAACTTCTATTTCATCACGGTCTATACGCCGACGTTTGGAAAGAACGTCCTCAAGCTGACGGAGACTGAAGCTCTCTTCGTGACGCTTTGCGTGGCTGCGACGAACTTCATATGGCTTCCCATCGGCGGGGCGATCTCCGATCGGATCGGACGCAAGCCGGTGCTTGTGACGCTGTCTGCGCTTTGCCTTCTCACAGCCTATCCACTGCTGTCATGGCTCGTGGTAGACGCCACGTTCTCCAAGCTGCTGATCGTCGAACTGATCCTGTCTTGCTACTATGGCCTCTACAATGGCGCGATGGTGGTCGCTCTGTCGGAGGTGGTTCCCTCGCATGTGCGCGCAAGCTGCTTTTCGCTTGCCTACAGCCTCGCAGCCGCCTTGTTCGGAACCTTCACGCCACTGGCGGCAACCTGGCTGATTGACCAGACCGGCAGCCGCGCCTCACCCGCCTTCTGGCTGATGGGCGCTGCCTTTTGCGGACTGACAGCCACCCTGGTGATCTACCGTGGGCGGATCACAGCGACCGCGCCAGCCGCGGCCGTCAACTGAGTTAGGCGCGTGTCGGGGGCGTCTGATCGTCCCCGGCACGCCCCGCCTCGCGAAGCTGGGACGCAAGAAGCCTTCATCAAGTGAAAATCCCTCAACTAAAAGATGAGCCTCACTTGCCTCGTCTTGCCGGCCTGACGTCTTGCTCGACAAAGTCTGCCAATCCACCAACATTGGCGGAAATCTGTGTCTTGGCGTATCCGCAACACGCTGGACGTCGGTCCGACGCCTGAAGGACCGGATGCAAATTGACGACGAATTTTGAGAAAAATGGTCGGAGTGGCGGGATTCGAACCCACGACCCCTAGTCCCCCAGACTAGTGCGCTAACCGGGCTGCGCTACACTCCGACTGCGGGCGGTTATAGAGAAGCGATCTGGCCCGCGCAACCGCGTATGGCGAATGTGGCACTGAATTCCTTCGCTTTCTTTCAGGCCACCTGAGCGCTGCGCAGAAGACGGCGCGCCTCCGCCAGATCCTCAAGCACATCGCGGAGGATTTCGATCTGGTCTTCCGCAAATATGCCGCCGCCAGGCGCTGTCATGCCTTCGCCTGGCGCCTCATCTGCGTCATCCGTGTCGATAGCGTCCACGGCGATTGGTGCCACCGCAGCCCCCGCTGCAGGTCCAAGCGTTTCACCGGGCCGCAATTGCGACACCGCCTTCACGCCATGCTGCTTCAGCAAGCGCTGGACCCCGCGGATCGTGTAGCCTTCGCCGTAAAGGAGATGCCGGATGGAGCGCAGGAGCTCCATATCGTCGGGCCGGTAATAGCGCCGGCCGCCGCCCCGCTTCATGGGCTTCAGCTGGTTGAAGCGCGTTTCCCAGAAGCGCAGCACATGCTGCGGAACATCAAGCTCATCCGCCGCTTCACTGATGGTTCGGAAGGCGTCGGGACTCTTCTCCATGGATCAGCGCTCCGGACGTCTCAGTCCTCTTCAGGCCCTGGATCCTGGCCGTTGATACGAGCCTTCAGGATGTTCGAAGGCTTGAAGACCATCACGCGACGGGGCGTGATCGGCACTTCAACGCCGGTTTTCGGATTTCGGCCAATGCGCTCGCCTTTTGAGCGCACGATGAACGAACCGAAAGAGGAGAGCTTCACGGTCTCTCCACGCGCAATCGTGTCGGAGACTTCAGCCAGAAATGTTTCGACGAGTTCTGCGGATTCAGCGCGGGACAAGCCCACCTTCTGGTAAACGGCCTCGGAGAGATCCGCTCGGGTAATGGTTCGACCTGACTTAGGCGTATCCTGAAACTTGGTCATGGGCGTTCCCGACCGATCGAGCAATGCCTATGTCTTGGCGTACGGACACAAAGCCCGCATTGCACAAGCTAAGCTTTAAGAACTCGGAAACTAGTGCAAAAAACGTTATAGCGCAAGGCACTGGCAGCTATTCTTCACCAACGGATCAGCGCTGAGCCCCAGGTGAAGCCCCCGCCCATCGCCTCGATCATGACGAGATGGCCCTTCTGGATACGCCCGTCAGCGCAGGCAGCTGCCAAAGCCAGCGGAATGGATGCCGCAGACGTATTGCCATGCATGGAAACCGTCTTCACGATTTTTTGTGCTGCGATTCCAAGCTTTTCGGCAGAGGCATCGATGATGCGCTCATTGGCCTGATGGGGAACGAACCAGTCGAGATCTTCAGCACTGGTGCCGGTGGCCGCGAAAGCATCGATCATCACGTCCGTAACCATGCCTACCGCATGGCGGAAGACTTCCCGCCCGGCCATCCGCAGATGGCCGACCGTCTGCGTCGTGGACGGACCTCCATCCACAAATAGTTTCTCCCGATGGCGACCATCAGAGCGCAGATGGGAGGTGAGCACACCCCGGTCGGCAAGCGTTCCCTCGCCCTCCTGCGCTTCCAGAATGATGGCACCTGCCCCATCGCCGAAGAGGACGCAGGTGGTCCGATCCTTCCAGTCGAGGATGCGCGAGAAAGTTTCAGCCCCAATCACAAGCGCCCGCTTGTGGGACCCGGAGATCAGGAACTTGTCGGCTGTCGAGACGGCAAAGACGAAGCCCGAGCAGACGGCCTGCAAGTCAAAGGCGACCCCATGGGTCATGCCAAGCGCCGCCTGAACAAGGGTGGCGGTGGCCGGGAACGTATAGTCCGGGGTCGCTGTGGCCAGGATGATCAGGTCGATGTCAGCGGCCGTCAGGCCCGCATTGGCGAGCGCCTGCTCCGCCGCCTTGGTGGCGAGCATGGAGGTCGTCTCACCTTCGGCCGCGATATGGCGCGTGCGGATCCCTGTGCGCTGGACGATCCAGTCATCGCTGGTGTCCACCATGCGCGCCAGTTCGACATTGTCGACGCAGCGTTCGGGGAGATAGGAGCCAATGCCAGCCACGACTGAGCGCAGGCGTTTTTGAGGAGCGTTCACGTTTCTTGTCCTGCGATGTCTCAGGCGTCTGTTTCGGTCTGCGCCGCGGCGACCGCTGCAGCTCGGGCTTCCTGCGACGCGAGCAGCGAGTCCCGGATGCGGGACATCAGCTCGTGACGCACCATGTCGTAGGCAATCTCGATGGCCCCGGCAAAACCGACCTCATCGGTGCCGCCGTGGCTCTTGATGACGATCCCATCAAGCCCCAGGAACACACCGCCATTGGCGCGGCGGGGATCCATCTTTTCCTTGAGGGCTGCAAAAGCCTTGCGGGCAAACAGATAGCCGATCCGCGACATGAGCGTCGCGCTCATGGCCGAGCGCAGGTAGGAGGCGAGCTGCTTTGCCGTACCTTCGGCCGTCTTCAGCGCGATATTGCCTGTAAATCCTTCGGTCACGACGACGTCCACCGTCCCCTGCCCGATGTCGTCGCCCTCGACGAAGCCGTGATAGCTGAGGCCCGGCAGCGGCGTTTCACGCAGCACGCGATGGGCGGCCTTGACCTCTTCGATGCCCTTGATCTCTTCAACGCCCACATTGAGCAGGCCGACGGTGGGCCGCTCCCGGCCAAAGACGATGCCAGCCATGGCCGAACCCATCACGGCCAGATCCACGTAGTGCTGGGCATCGCCACCGATGCTCGCCCCCACGTCCAGGACAATCGCCTCACCCTTGAGCGTCGGCCAGATGCCCGCGATGGCTGGACGATCGATCTGCGCCATGGTGCGCAGACAAAACTTTGCCATGGCCATGAGGGCGCCAGTGTTGCCTGCGGAAACGCAGACATCCGCATCCCCCTTCTTCACGGCCTCCAGCGCCATCCACATGGAGGAGACCCGGCGGCCATAGCGAAGGGCATGGCTTGGCTTGTCATCCATCTTCACCCACACGTCCGTGTGGACGACCGTGGTGACATCACGCAGGGCCGGATAGGACTCGAGCAACGGCTTGATGGCCGCCTCGTCGCCAAACATGAGGAAGCGCGTGTCTGGGAGCTTGGCAAGCGCGCGCGCTGCCCCCGGGATGA
Organism: uncultured Hyphomicrobiales bacterium; assembly: GCA_903889985.1. Classification (GTDB taxonomy): domain Bacteria; phylum Pseudomonadota; class Alphaproteobacteria; order Rhizobiales; family Beijerinckiaceae; genus Terripilifer. Next base: position 9,369 of record CAISZN010000482.1, read on the forward strand.
CGACGGACGGGCCGTGATCGCCCCCCATGGCGTCGATCGATATCCGGACAGGCTTGGACATTCGGGACAGGTTCCGGCGAGCGGGGGTGCCCCCGCTCAAGCGGGCGGACAATAGTCATTTGCAGCCTGAACGCAAATTCTCGTGGGCGGTAAGCCCCACAATTAAGTCTTATTCGCCCTTCGGCTGCTTCAGCTTGGCCAAGGCCGCAAAGGGCGATTCCTCTGCAATGTCCGAAGCCACCACAACGGGGGCCTCAAAGGCTACCCCCGGCTTGCGTGGATAGGGGTCTAGGCCAAGGACGAAAAACTCAACCACGAGCTGGCCGAGGTCGATTCTCCCGTCGATGATCGGATCCGGTGGCTCCTCGGACGACGCTTCGTCATCGGCATCCTCCGGACGGCTGGCGAATCGTGCCGCCGCCTTTTCAGCGTCCTTCTCAGGGGCAAAGACGGCCTCGATCTGCTCCCGAACCTCGTTCTCGAAGGGCTCCAGCGTCACGCCGCAGATTTGCGTAGGGGTTGCAGTGAGTTCCCCGGTCACCTCGATACGCCCCCGCCGGAGTGCCTCGATGCGAAGACGCGCCTTGAGGGAGCCTAGCGCTGGGATGCCAGCTTGCTTGGCCACCGCAGAGCGGGCAGCTTCATCTGCAACAATATCGATTTCGACAGGCCGGTCTCCGGCCTCCTCGACCTTGAAGGGACGGGAAAACGGAAGCTGTGTACTGACGGGCTCAGTGGCTTTCATCACGACCGCTCCTCGATGCTCTCGGCTGATGGAAGGGCGATTCCGCCTCGGGTGAAATCCTCCACGGATACACTCTGCAGAACAGCAAGAATTGCAAAGACATAACGAACCAGCCGCTGGACCTCGGGGGATCCAGGAGCGCGGGTGCCGCCATGGACATTGCGCGACAGGGCACTGGCCAAAACCTCCCGGTCCCCGGAGCGAAGCCCATCTTCGTAGGCCTGCCGACGGCCCAGGAAACTGCTGGCAAGCTTCTTCATGCGCTTGGGGACGGTGAGGTCCCCGACTCCCATCTCTCGCAGGGTCGCATCAAGGCCCGCAAAAATGGCATCGGTGAGCGCCTGCGCCAGATCGGGGCCCGGTGCAGGCACGAGAGCGAGACGGCGCACGAAAAGGGCCGAGATCAGGACAAGCAGTTCAAACCGCCCGTCGAATGTGTCCTCGACGCCATAGTCGCGATAAAGCGACGGCTGACGCACCAACGCCACGATCTCGCCGTGAAGGCGGTTGATCACCTGAGGGCTCGTTGAGCGGCGAAACAGGCCGAATGGCATCTGGATCTCCTGGCTGCGCGTGTAGGTGCGCGCTTGCAAATGACTCTGACGGGGGTTAGGCATCGGCCGAGCCTGATGCAAGGGAAATCCTGCCGCAGATGGCGGCGATGGCCATGGGCCGAGGGGCGGAGTGACTGATGCGAAATGGTTTTCGGCTTGCTGACCTCGGATCGACGCTGCGGCGCCAGTCGGTTCGCGCTGCGCTCGTTGTCGCTACGGCGATCAGCCTGAGTGGCTGCATTGGCTATGACGGCGACCTTCAGGAGGGCTATGTGCTCGATGAGCACCAGCTCGAACAGGTCAAGAAGGGCTCTTCCGCCGAGCAGGTGCTCGTCGTGATGGGTACGCCCTCCACAACCTCCACCATTGGCGGCAGCGCCTGGTATTACATTTCCCAGCGCACGAGCACTCCGGTTGCCTTCATGCAGCCGAAGATCGTCGATCGCAGGATCGTCGCGGTTTATTTCGACAAGGCCAAGCGCGTCGAGCGCGTCGCCAACTATGGGCTTGAGGACGGCCGCGTCGTGGACTTCGTGACACGTACGACCCCGACGGCGGGGGCGGAAGCCTCGTTCCTCGCCGGCGCGCTGACGAACCTCCTGAAGTTCTGAAGCCGCTGCATCCAGTTCCAACGTCAGGGCCGCCTTCGGGCGGCCCTTTGCTTTTGGGCGCGCTCATCAGGCGGCGCGTCGGTTCACCCTGTGAGCGCGACCGGAGTCACGCTCCGCCATGTCGACGCGAAAGTGTGCGATGAGTTCGACCAGAGCTGCCGCCTGCTGGGACAGGCTATGGGCCGCAGCCGTGCTTTCCTCGACCATGGCCGCGTTTTGCTGAGTCCCATGATCCAGGGTTGATACCGCCGTATTGACCTCATGAAGTGTCTGGGCGGTTTCCTTCGAGGCATTCACGATGCTGCTGACCAGAACATCGATGCGCGCCATGCCGTCGACGATGTCTCCCAGAGCCTCTCCTCCACGCCCGACAAATTCGACGCCCACCTTCACATGCTCGATCGACTGATTGATGAGCGCCTTGATCTCCTTGGCAGCCTGGGCGGACCGCTGCGCCAGCGACCGGATCTCCTGTGCCACCACGGCAAATCCCCGGCCGGATTCGCCCGCGCGCGCCGCCTCGACCCCCGCATTCAGGGCGAGCAGGTTGGTCTGGAAGGCAATGTCGTCAATCACGCCAATGATGCTGACGATCTCGTTGGAGGAACGATCGATCCGGCCCATGGCCTCGACCGCGCTCTTGACGATTTCTCCGGTCTGCTGGGTCTTGCCCCGGACCTCGCCGACGACCGAGCCGGCGTCCCCTGCCTGCTTTGCGGCATCCTGGGTCGTCGAGGTGATCTGCTCCATGGCGGCAGCGGTTTCCTCCAGCGAGGCGGCCTGCTGCTCCGTGCGTTGGGAGAGGTCATCGGACGCGGTCTGGATCTGCTCGGACCCGGCTGCAATGCCATGGGCATTTTCGCCCACCTGCACCATCGTGTCGTGCAGGGTGCGGACAGCCTCGTTGAAATCGCCCCGAAGCTTCTCCAGGGATGGTATGAAGGTCCGCACGATCTGCTGCTTGAGATCGCCCGCCGCCAGCAACTCCATGCCGCGACCGATTTCGTTGAGGGCATTCATGCGGTCGGTGAGATCGACCGCGATCTTCACGACCTTGCTGACCTTGCCGTTGAGGTCGAAGATCGGGTTATAGGAGGCCTGAATCCAGACCTCCGCCCCCGACTTGCTGATCCGCTTGAAATCCTCGGCGACATATTCGCCCGCCCCAAGCTTTCGCCAAAAGTCCGAATATTCAGGGGTTTGGGCATAGGCCTTGTCCACAAACATCCGGTGGTGCTGGCCGACGATCTCGTCCAGCCGATAGCCCAGCACCTTCAGGAAATTCTCGTTGGCCGCGAGCACGCGTCCGTCAGGCGAGAATTCGATAACCGCCTGCGCCCGTGAAATTGCCGCGAGTTTGCCCTCGTTCTCGGCCGATTGCAGCTTTTGCTGCGTGATGACCGTTGCGACCTTCACGACCTTGCAGGCCTTGCCTGAGCCACTGAGAACAGGGTTGTATGAAGCTTGGATCCAGACCTCGCGCCCGCCCTTGCCGATCCGCTTGTATTCGTGCGCGTCGAATTCCCCGCGTCCGAGCTTCGCCCAGAACTCTGTGTATTCCCTTGACTTGGCATAGTCCGCGTCGACGAAAAGGCTGTGGTGCTTTCCCTTGATTTCAGACAACTCGTAGCCGAGCGCTTCGCAGAAGTTCTGATTAGCCGTGAGGATTCGTCCGGTCAGATCAAATTCGATGATCGCCACGGCCTTCCCGATGGCAGCAAGCACCCGATTGGCGTCAGCGCCAAACCCAAAGGCTTCCTTGAGCATTGTTTTGTCTCCACCTTTTCGGTTCCACCCGCGAACAGTAGGTTCCCAAAAAGCTAACAACTTACAATTCTGGAAGTTGATCTAGATCATGACAGCAGAAGCCACAGGTCAGAAATCCTAAATCTTGAGACGCTGAAATAAAAAAGACCGCCCGACTTTCATCGGGCGGCCCCTGTTCAATCTATACCTGACATCAACTAGTCCATCTGCCTCAGTGGGCGAGAATGGCCAGCAGCAGCAGGGCAACGATGTTGGTGATCTTGATGGCCGGGTTCACGGCCGGGCCAGCGGTGTCCTTGTAGGGGTCGCCGACGGTATCACCCGTCACCGAAGCCTTATGGGCATCGCTCCCCTTGAGGTGCTTCACGCCATCCTTGTCGACGAAGCCATCCTCGAAGCTCTTCTTGGCGTTGTCCCAGGCGCCGCCGCCCGAGGTCATCGAGATGGCCACGAAGAGGCCATTGACGATCACGCCGAGGAGCGAGGCACCAAGCGCCGCGAAGGCATTGGCCTTGGAGCCCGATATGGCCAGCACGCCGAAATAGGCGACGAGCGGGGCCAGCACCGGCAGCAGCGAGGGGATGATCATCTCCTTGATCGCAGCCTTGGTGAGCATGTCCACCGCGCGGCCGTAGTCCGGACGCTGGGTGCCCTGCATGATGCCGGGCATCTCGTGGAACTGGCGACGGACCTCTTCAACGACCGCACCGGCTGCACGACCCACCGCCGTCATGGCAATGCCACCGAACAGATAGGGGATCATGCCACCGAAGATCAGGCCGGCGACGACATAGGGGTTCGACAGGTCGAAGGAGACCTTGCCGACGTCCTTGAAGTAGGGACGGCCCGAGTCGATGAAGGCCTGAAGGTCGTTCGTGTAGGCGGCGAAGAGCACCAGCGCGCCGAGGCCCGCCGAACCGATCGCATAGCCCTTGGTGACGGCCTTGGTGGTGTTGCCAACTGCGTCGAGAGCGTCCGTGGAGTGACGGACTTCCTTAGGCAGGCCGGCCATTTCGGCAATGCCGCCGGCATTGTCGGTGACCGGGCCGAAGGCGTCGAGGGCGACGATGATGCCGGCAAGGCCGAGCATGGTCGTGACCGCAATCGCCGTGCCATAGAGGCCAGCCAGCTGGTAGGTCGAGATGATGCCACCCACGATGACCATCGCCGGAAGTGCGGTGGATTCAAGGGAGACAGCCAGACCCTGGATCACGTTGGTGCCGTGGCCCGTGACCGAAGCCTGGGCAATCGACACGACCGGGCGCTTGCCCGTGCCGGTGTAGTACTCGGTGATCCACACGATCAGGCCGGTCACCAGAAGACCGACGATGCCGCACACGAAGAGGCTTGAACCGGTGATGACCGTGCCAGCGCTCGTCGTGCCGAACACACCCCAGCCGGTGATGTACTGGGTCGCGATGGCAAGGCCTCCGACCGAGAGAACACCAGCCGCAATCAGGCCCTTGTACAGCGCACCCATGATCGAGTTGTTCGAGCCCAGCACCACGAAATAGGTGCCGATGATCGAGGTCACGATGCAGGTTGCGCAGATCGCCATGGGATAGATCATCGCGGCGAGCAGGAGACCAGCGTCCTTGGCAAAGAAGATCGAGCCGAGAACCATGGTGGCGACGACCGTCACCGCATAGGTCTCGAACAGATCCGCCGCCATGCCGGCGCAGTCACCCACGTTGTCACCGACATTGTCGGCGATCGTGGCGGGGTTGCGTGGGTCATCTTCCGGGATGCCGGCTTCCACCTTGCCGACGAGGTCGGCACCGACGTCAGCACCCTTGGTGAAGATGCCGCCGCCCAGACGCGCGAAGATCGAGATCAGCGAGGCGCCGAACCCGAGCGCAACGAGCGAGTCGATCACCGTGCGGTCGGAGGGCTTCAGGCCCAGGACGTTGGTGAGAATGCCGAAATAGATCGCCACGCCGAGAAGGGCGAGACCCGCAACCAGCATGCCGGTCACAGCACCGGCCTTGAAGGCGATGTCGAGGCCAGCGGCCAGCGACTTGGTGGCAGCCTGGGCCGTGCGCACGTTGGCACGCACCGACACGTTCATGCCGATGAAGCCAGCAGCACCCGAAAGCACTGCGCCGATGAGGAAGCCAATTGCAACCAGCGAACCGAGCAGTGCCCAAATTCCGAAGAAGATGACGACGCCAACGATGCCGATGGTCAAATATTGACGCTTGAGATAGGCCTGCGCGCCTTCCGCAACGGCGCCAGCAATTTCTTGCATCCGCGCAGAACCGGCGTCGGCAGCCATCAGCTTGGTGATCGTCACCCCGCCATAGACGACCGACAGAAGGCCGCCCAGGATGATCAGCCAAATGGTCATGGATATCCGCCCTGTTTTTCTTTCTGAGAGGTCAGCCCCTCACCGGTAGGGTCCGATCATCGGTCCGCTCCGGTTCGCGCGCTCTTTGCCAGAATCTCGCGGCGCCCGCAATGTTGGTTAAATATTTCCGGCAGTATCCTTGTGTCTAGGAAGGTCCGCGCCAGGCCCCGCGATTGCGCCAGATCAATTTCAATGGCGCTTCGGATGCTATTTCTGCGAACTCGGAGGAGTGACGAATGACCGAGCCAGAGCACGATTTTGAAGCTGACATCCGCACGACGGTGCGAGCTTTCTACGAGAAGGCTCGCGCTGACGACCTGCTTGGTCCCGTTTTCGATTCGATCGTCAAGGATTGGG
>CAISZN010000483.1 GCA_903889985.1 uncultured Hyphomicrobiales bacterium
AATCCCCGAGCCTCCCCGGACCATTCCGGGGAGGAACATGAAAGAGATCATCCAGAAGCATGGACCATTGGTTGCCATGCTCGCAGCCCTCTCACTGTCCTCACTGACGCAGAACGCCTTCGCGCAGCAGAGTGTCGAGGCTTTCTACAAGACAAAGCCCATGACGATCATCGTGCCCGCCGATCCCGGCGGCAGCTATGATCTCTATGCGCGTCTGATCTCACGATTCCTGCCCAGGCATGTTCCCGGCAACCCCAACATCATCGTGCAGAACATGCCGGGCGGCGGTGGCCTGCGCGCGGTGAGCTACAACTATGCGGTCGCACCCAAGGATGGCACCGCTATGATGGTGCCGATCCAGGACATGATCCTGACGGAAGTCCTTGGCGGCCACGGCGTCGACTACAAGGCTGCCGACTTCAACTGGATCGGCCGCATGTCCTACACGGTCGACATTTCGGTCACTTGGTTTGAATCCCCGGTCAAGAGCATCGCCGACGCACAGCTTCTGGCTGCACCGATGGCTGGCACGGGACCGACCTCGCCAACAGTCGTGAATCATGTGGTGCTGAACAATGTGATCGGAACGAAGTTCAAGATCGTGCCGGGCTACAAGGCTTCCAACGATATGCTGGCCGCAACCGAGAAGCGCGAGGTCGACGGTGCCTTCACCTCATGGACAACGCTGAAAGCCTCCTATCCGCATTGGTTGACGGACAAGAAGGTGCAGATCCTGACCGTCTACGGGACAGAGCGCTTCCCGGAATTGCCCGACGTGCCTGCCGCCGTGGAGTTTGCCCGCAACCCCGACGAGCGGGCCATTCTTGAACTCATCTCCAGCACCGGCTTTCTCGGCCGCTCGCTTGTAATGGCACCGGGTTCGCCGCCTGACAGGGTGGAGGCGGTGCGCAAGGGTTTCGATGCCATGATCAAGGACCCGGACTTCCTCGATGCCATGGCAAAGACGAAGGCCGAGTTTGCACCGCTCTCAGGCGCGCAGATGCAGACTTTCGCAGAATCCATTCGAGGGCTCTCGCCCGCACTCATCGAGCGCGCGCGTGACTCCGTGAAGTTGAAGCTGCCCTGAAAGTCACGTCTCCGACGTCGTATAGGCGATGCGCACCATGTTCGTGGCACCCGGCGTCCCGAAGGGCACCCCGGCGACGATCACGATGCGGTCGCCCTCTTTCGAGAAGCCTTCGCGATTGGAGAACTTGCAGGCGCGCGCTGCCATGTCATCGAGGTCATTGGCATCCTTGGTCACGACCGCATGGACGCCCCAGACAAGCGCGAGCCGACGCGCCGTCCCGCGCTTTGGTGTGAGTGCCAGCACAGGTGGTGCGGGCCGCTCGCGCGCGATGCGCAGCGCTGTTGAACCCGATGAGGTCCAGGCGCAGACAGCTTTCACGTCCAATGTCTCGGCGACATCACGTGCAGCAACCGCAATCGCGTCAGCTCCTGTCGCCTCAGGTGCCGTGCGCTGGGCATTGATGACCGGACGATAGACCGAGTCACGCTCGACCTCCTCGGCAATGCGATTCATGGTCGCGACAGCCTCGACCGGATACTGGCCGGCAGCACTTTCTGCAGACAGCATGACAGCATCCGCACCCTCGAAGACCGCAGTCGCAACGTCAGAGACCTCCGCACGCGTCGGCACCGGCGCCGTGATCATGGATTCCAGCATCTGCGTGGCAACCACCACTGGCTTGCCGTAACGACGTGCCATGCGGGTGATGCGCTTCTGCAGACCCGGCACCTGTTCCAGCGGCATTTCAACGCCAAGGTCGCCGCGTGCCACCATCAGCGCATCTGAGACTTCGATGATCTCGTCGAGGCGGGCGATGGCCTGTGGCTTCTCGATCTTGGCAAGCACGAGCGCACGCCCACGCGCCACCTTCTTGACTTCGGCGATGTCGTCGGGGCGCTGCACGAAGGAGACCGCAATCCAGTCGACGCCCTCGTTGAGGGCTGCTTCAAGATCGGATCGATCCTTCTCCGTCATGGCGGACACGGGGATTTCCGTATCGGGCAGGCTCACGCCTTTCCGGTTTGAAATGCGCCCTGCCACATCAACCACCGCAACCGCGCGATCAGGCTTGGCCTCGGTGATGTGGAGGCGCACCTTGCCGTCGTCGATCAGCACCGTGTGGCCCGGCGCCAGGGCACGCAGGATTTCGGGATGGGGAAGGTTCACGCGCCGGTCGTCGCCGGGTGTTGTGTCGCTGTCGAGCACGAAGGTCTGGCCGCGCACAAGTTCGACGCTGGTATTGGTAAAGGTGCCAACGCGCAGCTTGGGCCCCTGCAGGTCCACAAGCACGCCGATCTCTCGGCCATACTGCTTTGACAGAGCGCGGATGGTGCGGATGCGTTCACGCATGCCGTCATGGGTCGAGTGACTCATGTTGATGCGGAATACGTCGGCCCCGGCCTCAAAGAGCCGCCCGATCATCTCACGATCTTCGGACACGGGTCCCAGCGTGGCCAGGATCTTGACCCGTCGCAGTCGTCTCATGGGCACTGAACTCCCTCTAGCGTGGCGCCTGGCTGGAATCGGTGAGCTGGACCGTCCAGTTCTTGGCGTCCTTGCCCGTATCGACTTCGAAGAAGCCGGTACGGTCGAAACCGCGCACGAGGCAGTTCTCGCGCCCCTCGATGCGGAACTCGCGATCGCGGGTGCACATATAGGCCTTGCCCTTCCACTCGCCGCCGCGTTCGTCCATCGCATAGATGTAATAGAACTGGGCGGCCAGATTGCCGCGCAGAAGGGTTTCGCAGGCGGTGCTCTTCAGGTTCCACCAGCCCTCCGAAACCCAGGTCTGCCCATCCGTATAGGCAATGGCCACGCTGACGCGGCCAGAGCTGTTATTACAGAGGCGAAGATCCGCGTGAGCCGGCGCTGCAGCGAGAACGCTGCCGGCCATGGCCAGGATCGGAAACAGGAGACGGTTCAGCGCAGTCATGCAGCTCTGCTGAAATTGATCGAATCACAGAACCGGACCATACACTGTCACGCATGCTTCGGCCTGCTGGGGGTCAAGATCTAGCCTCAGTCTCTGGCGATACCATGGCTGATCGAGGCGGTGGGACAGCCCATTGGCCCAGAGGTGCGTAACCCATGCATGCTTCGGATGCCGGCGAGACCCAAGTCGAACAGCCCTCCTTCGAGCTGGTGCCCGGCCATGACGCCTGTGGCGTGCTTTTCCTCTGCGATCACGCCTCCAATGCCCTGCCGGAGGGCTATGGAAGTCTCGGCCTGCCACCCCAGGAGTTCGAGCGGCATATCGCCTATGACATCGGCGCCGCCCAAGCGACCCGCTACCTGGCAGACCGCTTTGGCGCCCCCGCCCTGCTGACCCGCTACTCCCGCCTGTTGATCGATCCGAACCGGGGCGGCGACGACCCGACCCTCGTCATGCGCCTGTCCGACGGCTGTGTTGTTCCCGGAAATGCCCGGATCGATGCCGCAGAAGTTGAACATCGACGGCGGCTCTACTGGCAACCCTACCGGGATGCCGTGCGTCTTCGCCTCGATGCCATGCTTGCCACCGGCAAGGTGCCGGTGATCGTCTCGATCCATTCCTTCACGCCGGTCTGGCGGGGCCATCCGCGACCCTGGCACATCGCGGTTCTCTGGGACAGCGATCCGCGCATCGCACGCCCCATCATCGCCAGCATGCAGGCTGAGGGCCTGACCGTTGGCGACAACGAGCCCTATGACGGGGCGCTGATCGGCGACACGCTCTATGAACATGGAACCCTGCGCGGGCTGCCCCATGTGCTGGTCGAATTCCGGCAGGATCTCATCCGCCAGACAGAGGGGGCCAGGGACTGGGCCGAAAGACTGGCCCGGCATCTGGACCCTGTACTGGCCAACCCCGACACCCATATGATCGAGCACTATGCGAGCCGCGCCGACCGGCACACAGGGAGCCACAGAAAATGACCATCGACCAGCAGACGCGCACTGAACTCGAGGCCGCAGCTTTCCGCCGCCTTGTGGACCACTTGCAGAAGCGCACCGACGTCCAGAACATCGACCTCATGAATCTGGCCGGGTTCTGCCGCAACTGCCTGTCGAAATGGCTGAAGGAAGAGGCGGATGGCCGCTCCCTGCCGGTCAGCATGGATGAGACCCGAGAAGCCGTCTACGGCATGCCCTACGACGCCTGGAAGAAGCTCTACCAGAAGGAAGCCTCGCCCGATCAGCAGAAGTCCTTCGCTGCGACCATGGCTGATCCCAGCAAGCACGGCTGAGCATGCAGGGAATAACGGGGATTACCCGCCCCCGGGCTTGACCCGGAAGGCTGTGGGCCGCATCCATCGCGGCTCCTGCGGCCCAGGGTCGCCCATTCAGGACAGCCAGCATGAACAAGCCCGAACGGATCAGCGCAGATGTCGACTCGGGTCACCTGCGCGCATTCATAGAGCGCATCGAGCGCCTTGAGGAAGAAAAGCGCGCCATCGCCGATGATATCAAGGAAGTCTATGCGGAAGCCAAGGGCACCGGCTATGACGCCAAGGTCATGCGCAAGATCGTCTCGATCCGCCGCATGGACCGCCAGAAGCGCATTGAAGAGGAAGAGATCCTCTCCCTCTATCTCGAGGCGCTAGGCGAAGCCTGAGCGCCCTCAGGGAGCCTGCCAGGGCAGGGTCCAGATTTCCGTGATGATGCGGTCGCCGGAGCGCAGGAACAGGCGTAGGTCCGTCAGCTGGCCCGGCTCCGCCTGCACGTCGATCGCGGCGCGGAAGCCCTTCGTATGCGGGTTCGCCACAAGGAAGGCTGTTGAGACCTTGCCAAGTGAGGCAGTTGCCACGACCTCAACCGAAGACGGCTGCGTCTGGTAGTAGTCCAGGTCGCCGCCCGCGAAATCCACGACAAAGCGCTGCGCGTTGGCAGGCGCAGGATCGCTGGAGCCAAGCGCTTTTGCCGGCGTCAGATAGGTGCTGATCACCTTGCCGGCGGCAAACAGGCGGGACAGGTCGAGGCTCGCAGTGATCCGATAGGAAAGCGACACCGGCTTGCCCAATTCGAAAGGATTCTTCGGCAGCCAATAGGCGAGGATATTGTCCTTCCCGGCGTCGGCTGCGGGACGTTCAAGCAATTCGAGATGGCCCTCGCCCCAATCGCCCTGGGGCTCGATCCAATAGCTCGGCCGCAGTTCGTAGGCCGAGTCGAGATCCTGAAAATGGGAGAAATCGCGGTCACGCTGGATCAGGCCGAACCCGCGGATATTGGTGTCGCTGAAGGCCGAGATCTGCGTTTGTGCCGGATTTCGCAATGGCCGCCAGAGCCATTCACCAGCCCCGGAATGAAGCATCAGGCCATCGGCATCATGCAACTCGGGACGAAAATCCGCCTGGATGCGCCGGTCGTTTTCACCTGAGAAGAACAAGGAGGCGAGCGGAGCAAGGCCGAACTTGGCTCCCTCGCGGCGCGCAAAAAGCGTGGCAGAAACATCGATGACAGTTTCGATACCCGCACGGACTTCAAACTTGTAGGCGCCCGTCACAGACTCGCCATCGAGCAGGGCATAGACGGTGACCGTGTCCGATGCGGCCCCGGGAGAGTCGACCCAGAACTCACGGAAGAAGGGAAACTCCTCGGCGTCGCTCCCCGCGTTGACCGTGAGGCCACGTGCCGACGAGCCAAAGCGCTGACCCCGCCCGAGGAAGCGGAAGTAACTCGCCCCAAGAAAGGTGATCAGTTCGTCAAACCCGCGCGGGTCATTGAGGGGATAGTGCAGGCGGAAGCCGGCAAAGCCGATGTTGAGCGGCAGCGGCTTCTCAAACTTGGTCCGACCATAGTCAAACAGATTGGGCGCATAGGGCACTGGCGCGGCCAGCCCATCGCGAATGACATTGACCGTCACCGGCTGGCGATAAGTCGAACCCAGATGGAAAAGCTGCAGACGGAAAAGGCCACCGTTGTTCCCAAGCAAGGCCCGGTCGGCCCGGAAGCGGATATCGCGCCAGGCTGCGTCGTCGAGCTTGCCGAGTTGATCGGGAAGAGCAGCTGCAGCCACCAGCGGCGACAGCGACAGCTCACGGGCACGGCGCACGACGTCATCAAATGAGAAACGCCCCACTGGCGCAGTGCCGGGCGTCTGAGCCTGCGGCGGCTGCTGCGCGAGAACGCCTGTCCCGCCGGCAGCGAATCCAAGGCTGGCGAGCGAGGCAACCACGGTGCGACGGTCGAGATCTGACATCGGCTGAACAGGTCCAGGAAGGGCTGGAGCGAAGTGGGCCTCAGCCGTAATGGGCTTTGGGAGCGCGGGCAAGCGTGTCGAAGATGCAACTCATCAACCCTATGAAGGGAAGAGGCGATTTCTTTGCCCCCGGGGCAAATTTTCCGCTTGTGTCTCGGAAAATTTCGCCTATGTATCGGCTTGCCCAAATCGCACGTGCCTGTGGTCGTGTGTCGGTTGGCGGGGATCCGGACAAGAGGCCGGTTAACCGTCAGAAAAAACCGGCAGCCGGAGCGAACCGGTGAACCCCGCCAAAACGGGGGACGCGACTTAAAGCAACGACGGACCGGGCTTTTTCGTCTCTGTTGGCCTCCAAAGCCAACGTACCGAAGAGGCTAGTCTTTCTTGCCGCACGTGCGGAAGGGATCTCCTCCTTTCCAAACGATGGCCACTTCAAACCCGCAGGCTCACGCCGCGCGGGTAGACGTGTCCAACGGCGCAGCACCCGACCGGGTGCCGACTCTGTCGACTCACGTCGGCAGCGAAGGCGCTTGGTCAAGGTTGGCGGGTCAACTGAAGCTATCGCGTCTCCAAAGCGCGACTGCAGCAGCATCGCTAACCACGAAGCCACTCAGATTGGCGTGGGAAGCCCCTGCGCCCTTCGAAGGGATGCCGCGATGACCGACCGTATTCACGAATTCCTCCGTATCCGTCGCGAAGCCGGCCATGATGATGGCCCGGTGATGGTGCTCGACCTCGATGTCGTGCGCGACAACTACACCGCCTTCGCCAAGGCGCTGCCGGACACGCGCGTTTTCTACGCCGTGAAGGCCAACCCCGACCCGCAGGTTCTCGATCTGCTGGCACGCCTCGGCTCGTGCTTCGACACCGCCTCGGTGGTTGAAATCGAGCAGGTCCTGGCAACCGGCTGCTCGCCCGACCGTGTGAGCTATGGCAACACGATCAAGCGCGAACGCGACATTGCTCGCGCCTATCAGCTTGGCATTCGCCTCTTCGCAGTGGACTGCGAGGCGGAGGTCGAGAAGATCGCTCGTGTGGCGCCTGGCTCGAAGGTGTTCTGCCGCATCCTGTGTGATGGCTCTGGCGCTGAATGGCCGCTGTCGCGCAAGTTCGGCTGCGTGCCGGAGATGGCCACCAAGGTGCTTGAGCATGCGCACAAGCTCGGACTGAGCGCCTATGGCGTCTCCTTCCACGTCGGCTCCCAGCAGCGCAACCCGCGCATGTGGGACGGCGCGCTGAAGGCTGCCTCGACGATCTTCTTGGAGCTGGCCGAGCGCGGCATTCACCTGTCCATGGTGAATCTGGGCGGCGGCTTCCCGACGAAGTATCTGAAGGACGTGCCAGCGGTGAAGGCCTATGGCCAGTCGATCTTCCGCTCGCTGCGCAAGCACTTCGGCAACCGCATTCCGGAGACGATCATCGAGCCGGGTCGCGGCATGGTCGGCAATGCCGGCATGATCGAGGCTGAGGTCGTCCTCATCTCGAAGAAGGCCGAAGACGACAAGGTGAAGTGGGTCTATCTCGACATCGGCAAGTTCAATGGCCTCGCCGAGACCATGGACGAGATGATCCGCTATCCGATCCGCACGGAATTCGACGGCGACGATCTCGAGCCCTGCGTGCTCGCGGGTCCGACCTGCGATTCGGTCGATGTGCTCTATGAGAAGGACCCCTATCTCCTTCCCGTGAGCCTGGAGATCGGTTCGAAGGTGCTGATCGAAGGCACTGGCGCCTATACGACGACTTACTCGGCGGTCGGCTTCAACGGCTTCCCGCCCCTGAAGTCCTTCGTGATCTGACGCGGACAAGCGCAAAAGCTCCCCGCCCGCGGGGAGCCCTTTCCAAACCCTGACCAGTCCCGAACGGCCCCTTTGGGGTGCGAGGGTCGTCATGCCCCTGATGGAGGCAAAGATGACCTCGATTGTGCACGCTCGCGCCTTTGATGATGCGCGTCCGCTTTTCCCCGTCCCGGCGGTCTCCGGCACCGACGTCCTGCTGCGCGACGAGCGTGCAGGCGATGTTCCCGCGCGTGAGCGCCTGCTCGATGCCGCCTTCGGCCCGGCGCGCTTCCTGAAGACATGTGAGCGCCTGCGTGCAGGCCGCCGTGCTGCAGAGGGCCTTTCGCTTGTCGCCGAGCACGACGGCGAGCTGGTTGGCACCGTCCGCCTTTGGCATGTGGATGCTGGCGGCGTTCCTGCCCTGCTGCTTGGGCCCATCGCTGTGGCGGGCCATCTGCGCTCGGCTGGCATCGGCCGCAAGCTCATGGCGGAAAGCCTGTTCCGCGCCGTCTGCCGCGGCCACGGGGCCGTGCTGCTCGTCGGCGATGCACCCTATTACGAGCGCTTCGGCTTCACCCGCGCGCTGACAAAGGCTCTTGTCATGCCGGGACCGGTGGAAGAGGACCGCTTCCTCGGCCTTGAGCTGGAGCCGCATGCGCTTGCCGGGGCACGTGGCCTTGTCACGGGGACGGGAACCCGCATCCTGTCCCGCCCTAAAGCGCTCCCGGCACTCGCTGTCGCTGCATAGTCGTCCAAATGTTTTAAGGGCTGTGCCCCGGAGGTCGTCTTGACCTGGTCGGGCGCAGTTGCTTTGACACACCCCAATCCTTCCCTTGTTTCCTCCGGAGTTCTCGCGAAATGACCAACTGGCCCGTTCACGGCACGATCAGCGGCCCGATTGTGATGATCGGCTTTGGCTCGATCGGAAAGGGCACGCTGCCCCTCATCGAGCGTCACTTCAAGTTCGACAAGAAGCGCTTCGTCGTCATCGCTCCCGATGATTCCGATCGCGCCCTGCTGGACGAGCGCGGCATCAAGTTCATCAAGATGGCCATCACCCGCGAGAACTATCGCGACGTGCTGACGCCCCTGCTGACACAGGGCGGCGGCCAGGGTTTCTGCGTGAATCTCTCGGTCGACACCTCATCGCTGGCCATCATGGAGCATTGCCGCGAGATCGGTTCGCTCTACATCGACACGGTCGTCGAGCCCTGGCCGGGGTTCTATTTCGACAAGGACATGGATGCGAGCCAGCGCACCAACTATGCGCTGCGCGAGACCGTGCTCGAAGCCCGCCGCCGCAAGCCCGGCGGCACCACCGCCGTCTCCTGCTGCGGCGCCAATCCGGGCATGGTGTCCTGGTTCGTCAAGCAGGCGCTGGTGAATCTCGCCGCCGACCTTGGCGACAAGGCCGCTGAGCCGAAGACACGCGACGAATGGGCGGCACTGGCCCAGCGCCTCGGCGTCAAGGGCATCCATATCGCAGAGCGCGACACCCAGCGCGCCAAGCACCCCAAGCCGCAACAGGTCTTTGTGAACACATGGTCTGTGGAAGGCTTCCTGTCGGAAGGCATGCAGCCCGCCGAACTCGGCTGGGGCACGCACGAGAAGTGGATGCCCGACAATGCGGGCACCCACAAGACCGGCTGCGGCGCGGCGATCTTCATCCAGCAGCCGGGCGCCAACACGCGCGTGCGCTCCTGGACTCCGACTGCCCAGGCCCAGTTCGGCTTCCTCGTGACCCACAACGAGTCGATCTCGATTGCCGACTTCCTCACGGTGCGCGACGCTGCCGGCAAGGCCGTCTATCGCCCGACCTGCCA
>CAISZN010000484.1 GCA_903889985.1 uncultured Hyphomicrobiales bacterium
AAACCACTATACTGAATACTTCAATTCCCTGAAGTCCTCTCATGGAGGTCTGCCCGCACTTGACTTCAAAGCTCTCGTTGAAAACCAGGTCGCCCTGATCCGTGAGCAGTTGATCAAAAACCAATATTCGCCGGAAGCAATCGAGCACGAAATCGCGCTTGCCAGACGTGCTGCTGGGCTGGATGAAACAGTGGCCGCAGCTCAACCCACCGATGGTCCCAGGCAAATGATCGAAAGTAAAAAACCGGCCTTGATTTCAATTCCAAAGCTTTCATTCATTCAATCGCTCCCATCGAAACGCTTGCTATCCTGCATCGTGGCATTTTTCGTCTTGGTCTATGTCCTGGTGCTGGTCATGTTCCTCCGCGAAGGCCATCCGAAAATGGTCATCAAGGGGATCAGTGCAGAGGCTGTCGCCATCGATGCGCAATTCATCTCTGTGGATCTTGCGCGAGAAACCGTCACGATGACTTTGTCTCCCGACATGTCATCTGCGCAGATCGCCAGTCGTGGAAAACTGACGACAGACATCAATCTGGAGATCGATACAGGGGTGCTGGTTCTTAATCACACCTTCAAATCCGGCGATACACCTGTTGCTTGGCAGGCGACGATTCCGATCGAGGAAGGTGATATCCTGCAATATCCCTTTGATAGATATTCTGGCGATTTTCTCGTCAAGGCCACTCGCAAGGGCTCGTCAGAAACCGCAGCCAATCTTGAGCTGGACAAGGTCGTCCATGGCTTCCAGTTTAACGCAACAGGAGAGCCAACTCCCGACAAATCCCAGTTGAACGTGACCTATGAAATCTCACGTTCACCGGCCGTCATTTTCCTGACGATCATGGCAATGCTGTCTCTGACGCTCGTCGTCTTCAGTGCCATGAATGTGGCGTGGCAGGTGGCCATCAATGGGCGGAAGCCGGAATTCAATATGATGACTTAGATTGCGGCGCTCCCGTTCGTCATCCCCTCGGTGCGCAACTCCCTTCCGGGCAGCCCTCCAACTGGCGCGATCGTCGATGTGGGCCTGTTTTTCTGGCTTCATATTCTGGCGGTGTCATCCCTGCTGACGATCGTCTGGAACTGGTCTAAGCAGAAATAGCGGAAGAAAAGTCAGGTCCGCCTTTTCAAAGCGGACCTGATGATATCGCATTGGTGCCTACACGCGGCATGTCGGTTGATTTATGAGAGTTTGACGTCGTTCCGCCCTAGGGACAGCGCAGATGACAGGAATGTCGGCCGTCATTTGATCGCCAGGGGCCAAAATGGCTGTGATGCCATCCCGCTGGCGAAACAACATGCCAGCACCTGCACCTTTTCGAGAAGGTCCTACTTTGAAAGTTTCCGGCTTTTGGCCGGACCTAAAGTGATTGCCGGGCCGCTTCCAGAATGCCAATCTGTTCACAGACGTTCAAGCAATGAACGCGGCAATCGGGAGGAACGCGCATGCTCCGGCGTTTCGGAGTCCTCATGCTTGGTGCCGTGGCTGCAATCGCTGCTTCACGGGTGCAGGCGCAGACACCGGAGCCCTTCTTCAAGGGCAGAACCATTTCCATCGTCTGTTTCTCGGGGCCAGGCGGGCCCTATGATACCTATTCTCGCTTGCTGGCCCGACATCTGGGCAAGCATATTGAGGGACAACCGGCGGTCGTCGTG
Source organism: uncultured Hyphomicrobiales bacterium (assembly GCA_903889985.1). GTDB lineage: Bacteria > Pseudomonadota > Alphaproteobacteria > Rhizobiales > Beijerinckiaceae > Terripilifer. Next base: position 1,660 of record CAISZN010000484.1, read on the forward strand.
CGCAACATGCCCGGCGCCGGTGGCATCACCGCAGCCCGCCACATCGCGGAAGTCGCCGCACGCGATGGCACGGTCATCGGCAGCCTGAGCCGGACACTCATCTATGAGCCGCTGCTTGGCGCCAATGCGGCCCGGATCGACTATTCGAAGATGGGCTGGCTCGGCAGCATGGGCCAATCGACAGCTGTCTACGTCTCCTGGCACACTTCCCGGATCAAGACGGTCCAGGACCTCTTCGTGAATGACCTGCTGATCGCGGGGACGGGTGCAGGATCGGAGACAACAGTCGTCTCCAGCGCCCTGAATGGCATCCTGGGCACCAAGCTCAAGCTCATTCACGGCTACGACGGTAGCCCGGCAGCCATGAAGGCGCTGGAATCAGGTGAGGTCGATGGTGGCTTTCCCACCATGGAGGCCCTGAAGACCACGCGACCGGACTGGATTCGCGAGAAGAAGATCAACTTCCTGTTCCAGGCACGTCAGTTGCCGGACCCGGAGCTGCCGGGTGTTCCCACGGCCAACTCACTCGCCCGGACCGACCTGCAACGCCAATCCCTCGATTTTGTCTTTCCGCGCGACGTGATCGGGCGACCGTTCCTGACCCCGCCCGGCGTTCCAGCTGCGCAACTCAAAGCCCTGCAGGTCGCCTTCGCTGCAACCATGGCGGACCCCGAGCTTCTCGCCGATGCCGCGAAGATCAACGTCCCGATCGACCTCACGACTGGCGAGGATCTCGCCAAGGTCATTGCCGACGCCTATGCCACGCCGCGCTCGGTCATCGACCACGTGCGCCAGTTCATCCCGAAGGAGTGAGAAGCCAACCTCGATGGCTCAGTTCCAGACCTATGACTACATCATCGTTGGCGCCGGGTCGGCGGGCTGCGTCCTCGCTGCGCGCCTGAGCGAGGATCCGACTCTTCGTGTTCTCCTGCTTGAGGCCGGGGGCCACGATCTCGATCCCCTGATCCATATTCCGGTTGGCATTGGCAAGATCGGGCTCGGCAAGGCAGGCTCCTCCCATGACTGGGGCTACTTTACCGAGCCGGAGCCCTACGCTCTCAATCGGCGCATCGAGACGAAACGCGGCAAGGTTCTGGGCGGCTCTTCCTCCATCAACGTGATGGCCTATGTCCGGGGACATCACGCAGACTATGACCGATGGGCAAGCAAGGGCGCCAAGGGCTGGTCCTATGCGGAGGTCCTGCCCTACTTCAAACGCTGCGAGACCTTCGAAGCTGGCGAAGACACATGGCGCGGCGGCAGCGGCCCGCTCGGCGTCACCTTTGCGAAGACGCCGGATTCGCTTTTCCCCGCACTCATCGAGGCCGGACGCGCTGCCGGATATCCCTCGACACCCGACTATAATGGCCAATATCCCGAAGGCTTCGGCCGCAGCCAGATGACAATCTGGAAGGGCTTTCGCTCAAGCTCGTCAACGGCCTTCCTGAGGCCGGCCAGGGGACGCTCCAATCTCACCGTGCATACGAAGAGCCTGGCAACGGGCCTCGTGATCGAGAACGGTCGCGTCAATGGAGTCGACTACCGGAGAAGTGGACAAAACAAGCGCGCTTATGCCGAGCGGGAGGTCATCCTCTGCGGCGGCGTGTTCAACTCGCCTCAGCTGCTGATGCTGTCGGGCATCGGTGATGGCGATGCATTGCGGGCGCTGGACATCCCCGTCAGGCTGGATCAGCCCGCTGTGGGCCGCAACCTGCAGGATCATCCGGCGGTCAGCTTGCGATGGTCGCGTCGCAGCCCCGGCCCGTTTCATGGCCAGATGCGCGTCGACCGCATGATCCTGAACTTGTTACGCGGCTACTTCTTCGGAACCGGGCCTGCCACCTACCTGCCGGGCGGAACCTTCGCCTTCGTCAAAACTCGCCCGGAACTCGCCATGCCGGACGTCCAGTTCCTCTGCCCTGCGTCGCCCGCGGACGTGCATCTCTGGTTCCCGGGCATCGTCGCTCCCTATCGCGACGGGTTCGGCATGAGGCCCTGCCTGCTGCGGCCCAAGAGCCGTGGATACCTGCAGCTGCGCTCAGCTGATCCGACAGATCCCATCCGGATCTTCCAGAACTTCTTCGCTGAGCGCGAAGACATCGAGACCCTTCGGGAAGCCTGCAAGATTGCACGCGAGGTCATCTCTCAGGCGCCTCTTGATGGATACCGAGACGCCGAGCTGGTTCCGGGCCCCGACGTCACAACGGACGAGCAAATCGAACACTGGATCCGCAAGACGGTGAACACGTCGAGCCATCCCTGCGCCACCTGCGCCATGGGTGAAGGTGATGAAGCCGTTCTCGATGAACAGATGCGTGTTCGTGGCATCGATGGGCTCCGTGTCGTCGATGCTGCTGCCATGCCCGACGTGATATCCGGAAATCTGAACGCCTGCGTCCTCATGATGGCGGAAAAAGCCTCCGACATGATCCTTGGCCGAGAACCACTGGCAGCCATTCATGCCGCCCACCCGTCTCAGTCACCTGCAACTCTCGCAACCATCCAATAGACAGGAGATCGTCCATGCAATTTGGCTTCTATACGCCGGGGCAGGTCACCACGGTTGGTTCGCCAGAGATTGCCCGCCAGATCGAGGAGGCCCTTCAGCCCTTGCCGCTGGGCGTGAAGGATGCCCAGTTCGGCATTTGCGAGCAGATCACGATGGCTGCGGACGAGGCTGGCTTTGATCTGGCGCTCTATGCGGAGCGACATCTGGGCACCGATATTTCCGCATGGATCATGGCCGGAGCCATAGGTGCGCGCATGAAGAACATGCGCGCCCTTGTCGCCGTGCATCCGGGCCTCTGGAGCCCGGCCATGATTGCAAAGCTCGCGGCCAGCGTTGATCGCATCTGCGACCGGCGCATGGGTATCAACATTGTCA
>CAISZN010000485.1 GCA_903889985.1 uncultured Hyphomicrobiales bacterium
CCTTGCGCTGTCAGCACGTCAACTTGCCGGAGTTTCGTGACGATCTCTTCCGCCTTGTGTCTCTTCCTGGGCATTTCGCAGTCCTCCATCAGGCCATAAAGCCATACTTCAGGGAGGATCACTTTTCAGGGGGCAGACCATCTGGACCGATGCGGGCCATAGGAAGAGCTTCGGATGAAGAGCTGATTTCCAACCTGGGGTTTTATCAATGAGGACCAAGATCACTCGGCGAGAATTAGCTCGAAATGCCGGGCTAACAAGTGGATTAGCGGCATTGGGATTGCTACCCAAGAGCGCGAACGCGGAAGCCGGTTATCCTAACAGGGATGTCCGAATCATTGTCGCTCAAGCGCCAGGTAGTGCTGTGGACATTTCTGCTCGATTGCTGGCGTCATCTCTTTCCGAACTTCTCAAGCGTCAATTCTACGTAGAAGACAAGCCCGGTGCTGGCCAGAACATAGGAACTGAAATCGCACTTCATGCCCCCCGGGATGGCTATACGTTGCTCCAAGCAACAGCAGCAAATACAACGAACGCTTCACTATATGAAAATCTCACATTCAATTTCGTCAAGGACATCGCGCCGATTGGCGGTATGGTTCAGATACCTAATGTCATGATCATTAGTCCGAGCCTTCCAGTATCTTCCGTCGCTGATTTCATCACCTATGCCAAGAGCCGCCCCGGCAAGCTCAATATGGCTTCAAGCGGAAACGGTACAACCCCGCATCTCGCTGGTGAGCTATTTAAAAAAATGGCTGGGATCGAGATGACGAATATTCCCTACCGTGGTTCAACGCCCGCCCTGACAGATATTATTGCGGGGCGTGTGGACGTCATGTTTGATGTGCTCGGGCCGTCTGTTGGTCAAATAAAGGATGGTGCAGTCAGAGCCTTGGCTATTACAACAAAGAAGCGTTCGAATGTGCTTCCTAACTTGCCTTGTATTTCCGATACGCTGCCAGACTACGAGGTAAGTTCTTGGAACGGATTGGTTGCTCCGGCTGGAACGCCAGAAGATATCATCAAAATATTGGCCTCAGCGCTCGAACGCTCTTTGGACAATCCAACCTTGCTTGCCAAACTTGCCGACTTTGGCGGCACTCCATTGAGGATGGGACCTCAAGCCTTCGCTGAATTTATTCGGTCGGAAACCGATAAGTGGGGAAAGGTGATCAAGGATGCAAATATCAAACCTGATTAATTTGATCTTCGCGCTGACGAACGCCAATGTTTTTAGGAATGAGAACTAATGAAAAAGATGCTGATTCAGGCGATTTCAATTATCTTCCTGTCAGGCATTGCCACGACATGCTTCGCCCAAACGAACCGCCTGACCATCGTTGTACCATTCGCAGCAGGAGGCGGCAGTGATGTCTTTGCGCGAATGTTTGCCGAGGAAATAGGTAAAGCCGGGATCACAGTCATCGTCGAAAATCGCCCCGGTGCGAGCACGATGATCGGTACGGAATACGTTAGTCGAGCGAGGCCAGATGGGCAGACGGTTTTACTGACGACCAATTCGACTTTGATTACGCCACGTCTAAAAAAGACGTCGATTAATCCTCTCATCGATCTTATACCTGTTTGCAATCTGTCCGAGTCTGCGCCGGTGGTCGCGGTGAATAAAAGTGCGCCCTACACGACACTTAAGGAACTCGTCGCAGCTGCAAAGGAAAAGCCGGGAACCCTAACCATTGCGAGCAACGGCCCAGCCTCCACCCAGCATCTCGCCGCTGAAATGTTTAAACGAAGCGCACAAATCGACATGACCTATGTGCCTTATAACGGCGAGGCTCCCGCAGTAAATGCGGTGCTTGGAGGTCAAGTCACCGCCATCGTGAGTAATTTTCCTTCAATTCACACCCAGATTGAAAGTGGCGAATTGCATCCTTTGACAACCACCTACGGCAAGCGCATCCCATCTGCTCCTCATATTCCCACGGCCCGCGAAGAAGGCTTCGACTTTGATATGTCCGCTTGGCAAGGCATCGCTGTTCCAGCCAAGACGGCGCCAAACGACGTGGAACGGTTGCGTGATCTCTTCATGGGCGCGTTAAAATCAGCAGACTTACAGAAAAAGTTGGCGGATCTTGAAGTGATTCCGACAAGCGTTTGTGGACCTCAGCTTATCAATATCATGCGAGAACAGTCTGATACCATCGGGCGCATTGCAGAGATAGCAGGCATCAAGCTTGAATAACGAAACATCGTCTACTTGGCAGTGATATTTCTTTCTGTGAGCTAACTAATCGTCAGAAATATTGGAGGAAGGCAATGAACCGTCGCGATGCTCTGAAGCTGTCCATACTTACCGGCGCAGGCGTTGCTGCAACGTCTGTATCCGGTTTCGCAAAAGCCCCAAAGATCGCGATGGAAGAGATGATGGTTCCGTCATCCGATCCCGGCATCAAGCTCTACGTCCGCAACAAGCGTCCTGCGGGCATGAAAGCGTTTCGTCCGGATCGAACAGTGCTGTTTCTCCACGGCGCAACTTACGGGTCGAGCAGTTCCTTCGACCTCATGCTCGATGGCTTTTCATGGATGGATTACATCGCTTCGCGCGGCTATGACGTTTGGCTGCTGGATTTGCGTGGATATGGAAAATCGACGCCGCCAAAGGAGATGAGCGAAAAGCCGGAAGCCAATCCCCCGATTGCGCGCGCGGATACGGCCATCAAGGACATTGGTGTTGTCGTCGATTTCATCCTCGCGCACCGCAAGATCCCTCGCCTTGATCTTCTGGGTTGGTCAGCAGGAGCTTTTTGGCTGCCAGCTTATGCGGCGGAGCATCCGGCCAAGGTCGAGCGTCTCGTTCTTTATGCCCCAATCTGGATTCGTCAGCCCGCGCCTCCGGCATCCGGTCCGCTTGGCGCATATCGCACTGTCACGCGGGATCAGGCATTCCAGCGCTGGATGACAGGGGTTCCAGACAACAAGAAATCGAGCCTGATTCCAAATGGCTGGTTCGATCGTTGGGCTGACGCCACCTGGGCGGCTGATACGGAAGGCGCGAAGGCGAACCCGCCGGTCATTCGCGCCCCGAATGGCGTTCTACAGGATGCCGCAGAGTATTGGAGTGCAGGTAAACCCTACTACGATCCAGCGAAGATCACGGCTCCGACCCTCTTGATCGGTGCCGAATGGGATCGCGATGCGCCGCCCTATATGGCGCAGGCGCTGTTTCCATTGCTGATCAATTCGCCCGGCAAGCGGTATGTGCAACTCGCCGAGGGCACCCACACCATCATGATGGAAAAGAACCGCCTTAGTCTCTTTGAGGCCGTGCAAGCTTTCCTCGACAAATAGGCGAGCGGAATTGGTTCTTCCTTCGGGGGCGTGTTGATGCCGGGGGCTGAAGCTCGCAGCAATACCCTCCCCTTGATGGGGAGGGTCGACGCGCATCAGCGCGGCGGGGTGGGGTGAGGCTGCGATTTCTTGTCGGGTTTGGTTGAAGCTGCAAGGTGAGTCATGCGCGCGCTGATCGCGCGCGACCCCCACCCCGGAAATGCCTTGCATTTCCGACCCTCCCCGCAAGGGGGAGGGTGGCCGGGTGCGGTTCGTTTGGTCTGTGGATCTGCTGCAGCCTACTTCGACAGGTCCAGCGCTTCCGAAAGATCGCTCATCGGCGGCAGGCCGTTTGCGGCCAGCGTTGCATCGCGTTTGGCCAGGCCTTCGAGATTGCGCAGTCCAAAACGGTGGATCATGAAGCGGATCGGCGATGTGGAGTCATTGGGGGCATGATCCACGGTGCCGTGCTTTGCATAGGGCGAGATCACAAGTGCCGGGATGCGGGTGCCGGGACCCCAGCGGTCCGCCTTGGGCGGGGCCACATGATCCCAGAAGCCGCCATTCTCGTCATAGGTGATGACCACGAGCATGTGAGCCCACTGCGGGCTCTTCTCCAGATGGGCCACCACA
>CAISZN010000486.1 GCA_903889985.1 uncultured Hyphomicrobiales bacterium
CACCCTGGATGCGAATGCGGCCTTCGAGATGAACAACGACGGCATCTTCGTCGTGCTTGTTGCTGGTGAACGCCTTGGCATTCCGGTGTCCTGCGTCCAGACGATTTTCCGCATCGATCGTGTGACACCGGTCCCCGGGGCGCCGCGCGAGGTCATTGGCCTCGTCAATCTGCGCGGCCATATTGTGACTGCCGTGGGGCTGCGCCGCCGGCTGGGCATGCAGGATGGCTTGGTACATGCCAATCCGCTTGCCATCGGTATCGAACATCTGGGCGAGAGCTTTGCCCTCGTGGTCGACGAGGTTGGCGACGTCATCAATATCACCCGAGCTGAGCGCATTCAGGCGCCGCCGCATCTGTCTGCGAGCCGCGTGGGCCTGACCTCTGCCGTCTACAGAAGTGAAGATGCCATCATTTCTGTCCTTGATATGGCTGCCGTCTTCTCATTCAGCCATCAAATGCCCCAATCCGACCTTCCGTTGAAGGATCATGTTTCGGAGTGCGCAGTATGAAACAGGTTCTTGTCGTTGACGACTCAACTGTCATTCGCAAGGTCGCGCGTCGTATCCTGGAGGGGATGCATTTCTCCATCGCAGAGGCAGAAGACGGTCAGAAGGCGCTTAGCCTTTGCGGCGACCGCATGCCCGATGCCATCCTTCTCGATTGGCTGATGCCCGGCATGGATGGATTTGAATTCCTGCGCGAGCTGCGGGCCATGCCGGAAGGTAATCATCCGAAGGTTGTCTTCTGCACCACCGAGAACGACGTCGCCCATATCGCACGTGCGATGCATGCGGGTGCCGACGAATACATCATGAAGCCTTTCGACAAGCAGATCGTGCAGTCCAAGTTCGAGGAGATCGGGCTCGCTTGATCAGGCGTCCCGGTCGCGAAAGGTCGTATTCATGTTATCCAGTGCATCCCCGACAGGTCCTGCTGCAGAAGAGTCGCCTGTGCGGGGCAAGGAGATTTCCCTGCGGCGCTTTTCGACTGTCGCGCCCCAGGCCCTTGTCATTGCTGCCTCGACGGGCGGCACCCAGGCTCTTTTGACCTTCCTTGCAGGCGTCTCGGATTATCTTTCGCGCTTGCCGGTCTTCATCGTTTTGCACGTTCAGGCCAGCTTCACGGGGTCCATCATTTCTCAGATCCAGGCGGCGACGCGTCTGGGTGTGCGGGTCCCCCAGCATGGTGAAGGGCCCAAGCCTGGTGAGCTCTATCTTGCCCCGGGCAGCATGCACATGCGCCTGCTGCGCATGGGCGACATGCCGGTCATTTGTCATGCCGATGGGCCCCCTGAAAATTTCTGCAAGCCTTCGGCCGATGTTCTCTTTCGGTCCGCAGCCCAGACTTACGGAGGTGCCACGCTAGGTGTGGTGCTGACCGGAATGGGCTGCGATGGCCTGGCCGGCTCGCGCGCGATCGTCGAGGCGGGTGGATCAGTCGTCGTCCAGGACGAAGCAACTTCCGTCGTCTGGGGCATGCCTGGCGCTGTCGCGCTCGAAGGATTGGCTGCGGCGGTTCAACCCATCGAGAAGCTCGGCCAGACGGTCGCGTCCCTCATCTTGCGCGCCAATACACGTGGGGCCACATGACAACAGGCTCCTACGACTTCATCCGGCGGCAGCTCCGCCAGACCGTTGGCATATCGATCGAGCTCGATAAGCTCCATACGATTGAAAACCGGCTCGAACCGCTGGCTCAGCAGAGTGGGTTGAAGAGCGTACCCGAGCTGATCGATCTTTACCGGACGACCCGCGATCACGTTCTGTGGCGTCAGATCGTCGAGGCGATGACGACAAACGAGACCTATTTTTTCCGAGACAGGAAGCCTTTTTCCCTGTTTCGGGAGCAAATGCTGCCAAGGCTCCTCGAAGCACGAAGCAAACAGCGTCACCTGCGCATCTGGTGCGCGGCCTGTTCCACCGGGCAGGAACCCTATTCGCTTGCCATGATTCTCGATGAGGAAGCCCGTCACCTGAAGGGCTGGAAGGTCGAGATTGTCGCGACCGACCTTTCGGAGGGGGTGCTCGCAACCGCGCGGGATGGCCTCTATAGCCAGTTCGAAGTCCAGCGTGGACTGCCGGTCACGCTGCTGCTGCGCTATTTCACGCGGGAAGGCGAGCGTTGGCGCATCAATGAAGCACTCCGGTCGCGGGTGCAGTTTCGTCCGCAGAACCTGCTCGCCGATTTCCGGGAGCTTGGCACCTTCGACGTGATTTTCTGCCGCAACGTCCTCATCTATTTCGATGCGGCGACGAAAAGCGAGGTCCTCGGCAAACTTTGCCGGTCGGTCAGGCCCGATGGCTATCTGGTCCTTGGTGCTGCAGAAACCGTCCTCGGCCTGTGTCCGGACTGGGTTCCTCATCCTGGTCATCCGGCGATGGTGGTTCCGGCCGGGTCCCCCGAACTTTCGGGCCCTTCAAAGATACGACTCGTCTCAGGCCTTTGAGGTCGGGCAGATCACGTCAGGCACCAAAGAAAAAGGCCCCGCTTTCGCGAGACCTTTTCTGCGAACCGCCTGGAGTGGGGGGTCAGGCGGTGATTCGCTCATCAGCATCGGTCGGTTCACGCAGCACATAGCCGCGGCCCCAGACTGTTTCGATGTAATTGCGGCCCAGGCTGGCATTCGCCAGTTTCTTGCGCAGCTTGCAGATGAAGACGTCAATGATCTTGAGTTCGGGCTCGTCCATGCCGCCGTAGAGATGATTGAGGAACATCTCCTTTGTGAGCGTGGTGCCCTTGCGGAGCGAGAGCAGCTCCAGCATCTGGTATTCCTTGCCGGTCAGGTGAACCCGGACGCCGCCGACTTCGACCGTCTTCTGGTCGAGATTGACGATGAGGTCTCCGGTGGTGATGACCGACTGGGCATGGCCCTTGGAACGGCGCACGATCGCGTGGATGCGGGCGACAAGCTCATCCTTGTGGAAGGGCTTGGTCAGGTAGTCGTCGGCGCCAAAGCCCAGACCCTTGACCTTGTCCTCGATGCCGGCGAGGCCGGAGAGGATCAGGATCGGTGTCTTCACCTTCGCGACACGCAGCGTCCGCAGGACCTCATAGCCCGACATGTCGGGAAGATTCAGGTCCAGCAGGATGATGTCGTAGTCATACAGCTTCCCGAGGTCGATGCCCTCTTCGCCGAGATCGGTGGTGTAGACGTTAAAATTCTCTGTTTTGAGCATCAGCTCGATGCTCTGCGCCGTGGCGCTGTCGTCTTCGATCAAAAGTACGCGCATGTTGGTCCCCACCCTTGCCCAGTGCCATCCGCCCGACCAGGCGAACACCACGAAGGCGCGGCTCCCAGAAAGGGTCGTAACCCATCAAAATCCGGTTTCGTAACCTTAACGCTCAATGGTTAACAAAATCTGATTCCGACGGGAAGCTCATCGCTACATTTCTTTTTCGATACGCAGCAAGCTACTGATTTTCAGGGACACGCGAGGCGGTAGCCACTTCAACCACTTTCTGAAGAAGCTTACGCAACCGACTCTCCGGGACAATCAGTACGCGCATCTGGAAACCGCCAACGCACATCGCGATCTCCTTCGCAATTCTGTTGCCGCAATGGTTAAGGAATGGTGAACGGCGAGGCTGCCCCGTGGCTGGAGTGCCCGCGAATCACAAATGAGGCGATCTCAGTAACCAACGAGCAACTTCCCTCGTTCATGGTGAATCTGTCTCGCGGAGTTCCAGCGGCCTTCCGGCCAGGAACTGGTCCCAATTGAAACCCTGCGCGCGGAGTGATGCGTAATGAAGTCGCGGGATACATTGATTCGTCTGAAGCGCTTCCAGGCGGACGAGAAGCGTCGGCGTGTGGCACAGATCGAGGCCATGGTGGCCGAGTTCAGCCGCATGGCGACCGAACTCGATCGCGAGATCGCCAGCGAGGAGCAGAAGTCGGGAATCACCGATCCGACTCACTTTGCTTACTCAACCTATGCCCGGGCTGCCCGGACCCGTCGGGACAACCTTCAGCAGTCCGCGGACGAGCTGCGCGGCCAAGCCGATGAGGCTCGCCGCCAGCTGGAAGAGGCCGTCGAGGAGCTCGCCAAGGCGCAGACCCTCGATGGGCGTGAAAAGGGTGAGCGCGTGATCGATGCCATGCGTGATCGCATGGACATGATCGGTCTGCGTCCGGCTCGCGCCTGACTCCAGACACGTGCTGAGGCCGCCTTAACGGTGGCCTTGCAATCCGCTTGCATGCGGGCCAGCGGTCGTGCAGGAGTCAAATCCTGTACGTCCCCAGCCGCTGCCGCGGAGCTTCATGAAGCGCGTCCTTGATTTCTTCTGGCCCGCCCTTGGCTTGATCGCGGTCGTCTGGTCGGTGCATCTGCTTTACGCGAAGCTTGCCTCCGAGGCCGCTGCAGATCCAGGTGTTCGCGCGTTGCTGCAAAGCGGCAATCTTTGGAGCGACCTCAAGGTCATTGCCGGGGTCATTGGCACGAAGCTCGCCATGATCCCGCTGCATTCCTATCTGCTCGCCAGCGTTTCTACGGTGTGTGCCTATGTGGCGCTGGCCTGGTACGACCGCATAGCGCTGATCCATCTCGGCAGGGCCCAGGGCATTTCATTCCTGTATGTGGCAGTCTGCTCCTTCGTCACCTATGCGCTGTCGCACAATATAGGGGCTTCCGTTTTTTCGGGTGGCATGGTCCGGTTGCGTGCCTATACGGCGAAGGGCCTTTCAGCCACCGAAGTGGCAGTGCTGGTGGCACTGTGCTCTTTCACCTTCGCCTTCGGCACCATCCTGCTGCTTGGACTTGTCCTCGTCTTCGAGCCGCAAATTCTTGCGCCTCTCACGTCCCTGTCCCGCCATTTTGCCATTTCGGAAGGTGCGGCCCGGATTGTCGGCCTGCTATTGATAGCCTTCTGCCTCGTCTATACGCTGGGGGCCTGGCTAAAGCTCAGGCCACTGAAGATTGGCAGTTTCAGGCTTGTCTATCCCCGCATGCCAATCGTCCTGCGCCAGTATATTGCTGCACCTGTGGAGCTCATGGGCGCGGCGGGTATCATTTACTTTGCCTTGCCGAGCGAGGGAAATCCTGGATTTCCAATCGTGCTGGGGGCATTCCTTCTCTCTTTCTCCGCAGGTCTGCTGTCGCAGGTGCCGGGCGGAGTTGGCGTCATGGAAGCTGTCTTTCTGGCGGTGATGCCTGGCATTCCGGCAACGGCCCTTTTCGCAGCGCTGCTGGTCTGGCGGCTGCTTTATCTGCTTGTCCCGCTGGCCCTGTCGATCCCGGTGATTCTGTTGTTCGAGCGCTCGCAGCTCGGCAAGGGGAGCAAGGACGTCGAGGCGACCCCAAAAACGCATTGACGCCCGGCAGAGCCGGGCGCCTCAATGTTTGTCAGCCCCTGAAACTGGCTGTCTTACTGACGATACTGCTGGATGCGCGTCGTGCGCAGCCCGGCGAGGCCGTGCTGGTCGATGGACATCTGCCAGCTCAGGAACTCGTCCACCGTCAAGGTATAGCGGCTGCATGCCTCTTCGAGGGACAGCAGGCCACCGCGTACCGCGGCGACGACCTCAGCCTTGCGCCGGATGACCCAGCGCTTGGTCGAGACCGGCGGCAGATCCGCGATCGTCAGTGGGCTTCCGTCGGGCCCGATAACGTACTTGACCCTCGGGCGATGGGTTTCAGTCATGGCACACACTCGCTACTCGACTGACTTGAACTAGGTCAGAATAAAGGCGTGCACTTAAGATTCACCTAAGCAAAGATCACCAAAACCTTGCTTTTACCCTTGATACAGAAGGGAAATTCTTTCTGAATCCTTTCCGGGTACCCGCTTCTGTGACGGAACTGTGCCATTCCGGCTCGGTCTGACAAAAAGGCGCCTCCCGACAGGTTTTGTTGCATTTGCCCGCCAAATAGTTTTTCTGCTCGCGGGAGCCTCCATGACCACCACAAGTGCCTCTATCGAGACCCTATCCAAGCTGCCTGCACCAGGCGGCCTGAATGCGCTTGGGTTTCCCAAGGCGCCGGGGCAGACCCGCGTGGTCGTGGCTATGTCCGGAGGGGTCGACTCTTCGGTGGTCGCCGCCCTCCTGAGCCGGGCCGGGTATGACGTCATTGGCGTGACCCTGCAGCTCTATGACCATGGCGCTGCGATCCACCGGAAGGGGGCCTGCTGCGCCGGTCAGGATATTGCCGATGCCCGGCTCGTGGCCGAGCGGTTGGGGATTCCCCACTATGTGCTCGATTACGAGAGCCGTTTTCGCGAAAAGGTGATCGATCCCTTTGCGCAGAGCTATGTGGCTGGCGAGACCCCGGTGCCTTGCATCGCCTGTAACCAGCACATCAAGTTTGCCGATCTCTTCGAGACCGCCAAGGATCTGGGCGCAGATGTCCTGGCGACTGGCCATTACATTTCCTCGCGGTCCGACGGGCAGGGGGGGCGCGCGCTCTATCGCGCCATGGATGCCGATCGCGACCAGAGCTACTTCCTGTTTGCGACCACGCGACATCAGCTCGATATGCTGCGCTTTCCGCTTGGCGATATGCCCAAGAGTGCTGTGCGAGATTTCGCGCGCGAGTTTGGGCTTGTTGTGGCTGACAAGCCCGACAGCCAGGACATCTGCTTCGTTCCAACCGGCCGCTACACTGATCTCGTCGCACGGCTGATGCCTGAGGCCTCCGAGCCGGGTGAGATCGTCCATGTCGACGGCCGCGTCCTTGGCCGCCATGGCGGCGTGATGCGCTACACGGTCGGCCAGCGGCGCGGCCTTGGCCTCGAGGATGCCAGGGCGGGCGGTGGCGAGCCCCTCTATGTGGTGCGCATCGAGCCGACGGCCCGAAGAGTTGTCGTGGGTCCACGCTCCGCGCTGGCCACCCGCATGGTCCATCTGCGCGAGGTCAACTGGATCGGAGCCGGCGAGCTCTCCGGCCTGCCGGTGGAAGGCATGGAAGTCTATGCACGCCTTCGGTCGACCCGAGTGCCGGTACCAGCCCTGCTGTTTTCTGATCAGGCTGGGGTGCGAGTCGAGCTGGCCCATGGAGAAGACGGGGTGTCTCCGGGACAGGCCTGCGTTTTCTACGAATCGGGCGAGCCAACCGCACGAGTCCTCGGTGGCGGCTTCATCAAGTCCACAGCCCCCAGTGCTGGCTACGGGTCAAACGCAGCATGAATACTACCTCACTCACCCACAGCAATGTCGAGGACGCCTATACGCGGTGGGCTCCAGTTTATGACTGGGCCTTCGCCCTCGTCATGCGTCCGGGCCGGCGGGCCTCAGCTGCGGTCATCAACCGCCTTGGTGGCAAGGTGCTGGATGTCGGCGTTGGCACGGGCCTCGAGCTGCCCATGTTCGGTGACAATGTCCGCATCACGGGCGTCGATCTTTGCGAGCCAATGCTCGACATCGCGCGCAAGCGTGTCGCTGATCTCGGCCTGAAGAATGTCGATGAACTGCGGGTCATGGACGCCATGAACCTCGACTATGCGGACGCCAGCTTCGACGTGGTGGTGGCACCCTATGTGCTGACCGTCGTGCCGGATCCCGAGCGGATGCTCAATGAAATGGCGAGGGTCGTGAAGCCAGGCGGCGAGATGATTCTCGTCAACCATATCGGTGCCGACAGTGGCCCGATCGCGCTCATTGAGGCCTGGCTTGGCCGCAGATCCGCCGCTTTGGGATGGGACCCCCAGTTTCCCTGGTCGATCCTCGGCGACTGGATTGCGCGCCGCCCGGACGTCGAGCTTTTGGAGCGCCGGACGCTTGCGCCGATCGGTCTGTTCACCATGGCGCGTTTGCGCCTCCGATAGGATCGGAGCGGCTTGACACTGGCCACCCCTGACCACTATATCGCTGCACCTTCAAGGACCCGCGCGGCTCGCGCGAGTGCTCGGGGCGGAGTAGCTCAGCTGGCTAGAGCAGAGGAATCATAATCCTTGTGTCGGGGGTTCGAGTCCCTCCTCCGCTACCACCGCTGAGGCGGCTACCAACTCGCCAAAAACATCAGTCATTTCAACGATCGACGTCCTTCCGAATCCTGACCCACGTGTTCGGTGTCACAGGGCTGTGTCACAGCCCGGAAGGGCCTCGACGTGCGTTCACCATTCATCGGTCGTCGCGAAGGACGCTACATTTTCAGAGCCAGGTGGCCGGCTTGTGGCTTTCAAACATCCGGGTCAGATTCGCTGAGGATCTCCTTGCGCACATCGGAGTACCGAATTGCTGCCCAGAGGAGTGCGCAACTGCTCAGCTGGTTTCTGCCAATGAAGACGCTCTCCGATCTCGAAAGCGCTATCCTGCATGTGGCGCCAGCCCTTGCGAAAGCGGCCATCACGCCGATCGCCAGTGAGGACGGTCTTGTCCAGGCGTCAGCCCTTCACGCAGCCGTTACAAGGCTTGAACAGGCGATGCGAGCAAGCGGTCATGCGCCAGATGAGGTCGTGTCGGACTGGTCAGTGCTCGCGCGAGCACTGACTGAAAAGGTCGGCCGTGCGACGAGCGCTGCCAGCATGTGGATCAACCAGCAGGAAGCCAACCAGAAGGCAGCGATCACGGCAGCCCAATTGCGTGCCAAGGAGGAGCCGTGCCCCATGTTCTCGGGTACGGACCCGAGGATGCTGGTGACAGACGAACCGGAACGGTACGACGAGGTGCCTTGCTGGGCCGAAACTTTCCACGAGGTTGGATCCGAGTTCAAATCACCCACGAGGGAGCCGGCTCCGCCCCGTGCTCCCATGACTTTATCTCACGCTGACCACAACCAAGCCTTAGCCGAGATCCTATCCGATCGTCGGATGTCCACGGTTCTGGCACGCTACCTCCAACACCGGGCTAAGGAAAATTCTGTTCGCATAGCCGATGACGACGTGCGGCCGATTGTCGAGTTCGCCATCGCATTGCTTGGCGACCCCTTCATTGACGAGATCTCACCTGAGCAGTTCCTGGACCTCACCCAGGCGCTGCCCGAGATTCCCACCCCGAAGTTCTTCAGCCTGGCAGAGCGAGCAAATCTCTACTTCCGCTATAAGACGGCCGTGGACGGTGATTGGCATCGCGTCGTTAGCGGCAAAGTCGTCAGCCTTAAACGAGCGAGCAAGAACACGCTGAAGGGACGCTATAAAGTCGGCCTCGAAGCATTTTTCAATTGGGCAATCCGTAGCCGGTTCATGTCCGGCCCGCCTCCAGATTTCACCTTCGTTCCGAAAAAAAATCCAGGCAAGAGGGTGCGTGACGCATTCCAGCCTGAAGAGCTAATCCGCCTGGTCTTAACCCCTTCGTTTGTGGGCTGCGAGAGCAAGGCGCGTAACTGTACGCCCGGCAACTTCCTTTATCAGAATGGATTCTACTGGTCGGTGCTCATTTCGCTGTTCTGCGGTTTGCGCCCGGGCGAAATCGCCCAGCTGCGCTGCCGTGATATCCAGCTTCTCTATAGCAAGCCGCATTTCCGCTTTGCCCGAGGCCAGAGCGATGGGCAGGACAGTGATGACGAAGAGATGAGCGGCCTGCAGGCGAAAACGGCGAACGCCTTCCGCTGGGTTCCCGTCTACGATCTCCTGATCAGGCTTGGTCTTTTGGAGCGCCGCGATGGGATCATGCGCGATTACATCGAACGTACCATCCGGGAACGGGGCGGGATTGACTCGCTCAGCAAGAAGGATCTCGAAGAGATCGAGCTTGCTGCAGAAGAGCGATGGCTTTTTCCTGATTGGAAAGTTTTCGTTCGTAAGTCCGGCGTCATTCAATGGGGGCAGTCGATCAGCAAAGCGTGGCAATACTTCCAGAAGACGTTTGGGTTAACGCGGTCCGGCCTAACACTCTATTCAGCTCGCCACACCTTCAAGGGGTTCTTGGATGACTTGAGTGGCCTGAGCGAGCGGTCGCGGCGCGTTCTGATGGGTCATTCGACCGAAGAAAATGTTTCGCTGCAATACGGACCGAAGAGAATTACCGAAGAGCAAATGGAGATTGCTCTTGGTCTGAATAACGAAGTCATCGAGCAGGTTTCAGCTATCCTTATCTCAGCAAAGGACCGGGCGGTGCGGGGCGAGCTCATTATTATTGAGAGTTGGCGAGACGATGTGCGCTCGAACGACCTTGCGTTTCAAAGAGCTCTGGCCGTGCTGAACGGTGTCCACTCGTAATCCACTCAACCTGTCGGGGTGGGTCGTTCCCAATCCTCCCAGATTGATCGTGTGATACATTGGCAGCCACCCTTGTCGCAGTCTGGAATAGGGAAATGCATCTCTCTGTTCACTTCTAAAAGACGTATTTAACGAGCGGGGACGCTGACAGTTAGTCCGGCTGATGTTCTTGAAAATGTTTGAAACCAATTTTGACGTGGCAATCTTGATTGCTCCTAGGACACGAGTTCATCTGGAACTTGGTCGGAGTCCAAGATGCTGCTGCGGGCTTAAAGAAGCTTCTCACACCGGAATACAAGGAAAAGCAACTTAAGGCCCTTTAGCTTGCTTCAATGTCCGTTAGGGCGGACTTTTTAAAAAAAGCACGATTTATTCTACAGGACAGGATTGATAAAGGCGTTAATTCGGGCGACGATTTTTTTGGAACAGGAGAATCGTCATGCCGAAAAACAACTCCACGCAGCACGCAGAGAGCCGACGCGTAGCAAAAGCCATCACTAACACTACTGCCGTCGCTACGGCGAACATGGCCGCTTCCGTTAAAGTATTTCCGTCCATCGCAAAGAATCTCGTGAACATGCACGTAGCTTTGGGCGTCGCAAAATTCCTGGAATCAAAACTGAAGAATCCAAAATTTCGCGAACAGATGAAGGACTCCGGTCTAGCCTGCATGACTGAAATCGGTCTCCCGCGCGATATCGAAGCGAAGGTACAAGGAGAGGCGGGACCTGGATTGCGCGACGTGATTGTCTGCATGCCAGAACTCACAGAGGAGGATCGCCACAAGTTTGTCGCCGTTGGGATCAAGAGGTTCAAGCGTGCCGGCCAATGGTTGGAGGGCCGTGGTCGCGTTGAGATCGCAATCGTCAAGCCGCTCGTCGATAAGCTTAACGGCACCATTGCGGTCATCGAGAACCCAAAGTCTCGGGACGCTCTCGAAGCCGTTGACCAGGACGTTAGCAATGATGCTGCGATGAAGCGGCCCTTGTTGGGTGGCGAATGTGAAGTTGATGCCGATCCGGGCCCCACGTTCGCCGAGTTTCTGCAGGCCAATTTGGACGATTCCGATGCAACGATCGTCTGCGGCGACATCGATCAGCCCGCCAACGAGCTGCACGAAGCCGCTAAGGTCGATACTTCATCGATGGCCGCGGCAGTATCGGCGTCGGCCGCTGTGGTGCAGAGTGAGAGTGACGTTAAACTGCCATCGAAGGAGCTGCAGGACACCTCTCCGGGATCCGGAGGTTCCACTATGTTGCCCCTTGTCGAAGGCGCTTACCCGTTGCTTGCAGCTGCCAGCCCCGATAACTGGCAGACTAAGATCGCGGCAAGCCCAGCGACATCAGCCGCCGCCATGGCGCCTACACAGGGCTATCCGACGCATTACCGGCGCCCTCCACCGCCCCGGACGCGTGGCCTGATCAAGCCGCCGGGTACTCATGGCTAGCTGAGGGGGAAGAAGGATGTCGCGGCGTCAGGCCCGCCCGACAACGCACGCATCCTATCGAAAGCGTGCCAAAGCCCTAATCACGGCGGCCCGCCGTCTTGATGGTGATATGCTCATTATCGAAAAGCTCGCAGTGATACTCCGCGACAGGCCGGATCTACTGGCGAGAAACAGCGCGGGCGTCTACAGGCAGGCGGCCCTTGCTGCGGTTGACCTGTTGATCGAGGAGGGTGTGGTAGACAGTCAAGAGCGAGATCGCGCGCGATCCGCTTTAACACAAGCGATCTCGGAGGTGATTGGAACGCCCAAGGTGCTTCGGACCTCTGCTTTGAAGGTTCTTGATGCAACCCTGCGAGAGGCACGTCAGGTCTTAAAATTTCTCAAGGCGCGAGCGCTCAGTGTGCCCACGTCAGGGCGGTGTCAGGACGCTTTTTTAGGTCTTATCATATTTCTGTCTCCTCGGATCGGCTGGCGTCCATCAGAAATTGAGCAGGGACAGCTCGATAATGCCACCTTGATTCTCGCCACGAAAAAGCTTTCCTCGCATGGTGCGACTTTGCGGCGCATGACACTCGATAATCATGATCTCACTCTGGATGCTATGCGGGTTCTGCTATCGAATCTTCAGTTTGGCATGAGCCCATACGCCCATTTCGATGCATGGATAAGAGCGCTATCCGAGCGCCTCGCCAGAGCCTGCGTACAATGCGGGATTCGACGCTTGTGTCTTTACTCTTTCCGTCACGTGGCAGTCTGCAACTGGCGAGCTGCGGGGTTTTCGCTGGAGGAGATCAAAGCACTTCTTGGCCACACGAGTATGCGGTCGCAGCAATTCTATGGTCGGAAATCGAAACCTTGGAAAACGGCAGTCGTCGTGACTCCGGTCAAGTCGGAGGTCGAATTGGTCGAGAAACAGATGCTCGATCAGGGGGCTGACCGAGAAAAGCTCGTATGCGACAAGTCAGGTGCCGATCCAAAATTCGATTTCGAACCAATGCCACAGCCAACGCCCAAGCAGTCCAAGACCGATTCGGCCGATATCTGGTTGAACTACATGCGGAGCCAACTCAAACCATTGCCGGGCGCGCGCGGGGCTTCTCGAACTTCGTTGGAAAGCAAAACGACAAGCAACGGTCGAGCGACGTCGGATGAGAAAGAGTCGGTCAACCCCCCGGCGCCATTGAAACCGATGTAACACTGCGATGCCGGACGAGGTCAGGACTGCCATAACCGAATCTCAAAAATTCTATCAACGTTGCTCCTTCGACATTTTTCTAAGCATCAGATCGCGATCAAAGTTGGCTCTCTTGTAGGCCTTCACCACCGAATTATGTCGGCGATCGTTCAATGGCAAGGAACTCGGTTATTGCAGGGACGTCGACAAAATCATCTGAGGACGTGAGCTTGGATGGCACATAGCCGTGGAGTAATTAAGAAAGGGGCCTTCCCAAAGAGGCTTTGTGCCTGAAATTCAATCTGATCCATTTGCAAGAGGAAGCGGTTGGACTTCGACTCTAACGATCTTCCCAATGGCGTCACGTGCGGCATCTGCTTCTAGATAAGTCGCGGCTTCGAGAGCCTCAGCCAGGCGCATGAGGGGTGCGCGATTTTCGCGAAGGATACGTTGCGCTTCGCTGGTCGCATGTGCCAGCGTCCGTGCTGCCGCCGTAGCAAGCATATTGCGAGGGATGGCCTGCTGGAGTGCCTCCGGATCCCCAATCCAAAGCGGGCCAAGGTCCCCTAGGCCGAATGAACCGTGGTAGGCCATGGCAAGACGTGTTGCTTTTGCGAGATCTGACTCCACCGAGCCACCGGCTCCCGCCGAGACGTCACCTAATACAAGACGCTCCGCCTCGCGCCCACCAAGCGACCGGACAATGTCGGTTAAGATGTCTGTTGCAGTGAGCGAACGAATATCTGCCGAAGTGGTTGTTACTCCGCCCCAGTCGGTGATGGTGAGAGACTCGAGATTAGCAGAACCGGTTGCGGCAACGATGATCGCATGACCTGCTTCATGGATAGCAACCAAATGACGCAGATCTGCTGGCAGGGCCGGGCGGCCGTCGCGAATCTCCCAAAGAAGATCGTCGAGCGAAAGAGGCCGCTTTTGCCGGCGCGCCTTGCCTTTGGCGCGGCGGACCCAAGCCTCACAATCGGCGCCTGATCCCCCACGTGCTGCAGTCGCTGCCGGCGTCAAATCGACACCCTCCAGATCCTCGCCAAGATGATACCGAAAGATGCCTTTCAGGGATTCCAGATCGGGCAACTCAATCAATACGGTACGATCGAGGCGCCCTGCGCGACGGATCGCGGGATCGATTGCCTCAGGATTATTCGTTGCCCCGATGACCACGATGCCGGCACGAGAAGCAGAACCATCCAGACATTCGAGGAGCGCGTTCACAACTTGAGTGGAATAGTCCTTGTGGCGCTGATCGAATTGGCTGCGGTCACCAAACGAATCCAGTTCGTCGATGAAGAGCAGGCAGGGCGCCTTGGCTTTGGCGTCAGCGAACGTCCTGCGCATTGCGCGCAAAAGATGACCGAGATGCGCCTCACCGCTCGCCTGCCACTGTGCCAGAGAACCAATCATGAGGGGCAGTCCAGTGGTCTTGGCAAGAGCCCGTGCGAAGGTGGTCTTTCCGGTTCCAGGTGGGCCTGCGAGCAAGAGGCCGTGATCGACTGATCCCCAGCCAATCATTCCATCCGCATAGTCCTTGAGATCCGCAGCGATCGTGAGGCCAATGTCTTTTGCCCGACCGTAACCTGTCAGCTCTTCGAGGCGCGGCGCGCGCTCGCTCACATCGAGACGCTTGCGTACGAATACTGACAGGAACTGCACGCAATCGTCAGCGCTCCGATCAGCGCGAACAGACAGATGCAGGTCCGAGAGTTCGACATGGCACGCGATCTGTTCGGGAACTGGCTTTGACGGGAGCGCGCCCGTCACTGCCTCGATGACAAGACCAATGTCAGCTGCGGTCAGCATCGGTAGAACGAGACGGTGGTCTGTTGCTCGCAAGAAGTCGGGGGGCAGAAGACTGGTGTCTGAGGTGAGCCCAATGACTGGCATGCTGGCCTGAAGGGCCCTGATAAATCGGGAATTGTCCGTCTTGGCTTCGGACTTCATGACTTGATCAGGTGTGCAGTCGAAAATCACGGCCTGTCGTTTTGCCGACCTTTTGAAAGCGGGTTGATCCAATTCACGTCGTGTTACGATCTCTGCGGTACGGCCCAGTACGCACACTTTGAGGCAGCGAAGCAATGCCGGATGAATTGCAGGATCAAGACTCTCGATCATAACGACAGGAGCTTGCTTCCGCATGGCTTTAATGGACTCTGGAACCATTTCAAAAGCGCGAGCGAATCTCACTGCTGTTGTTGCAAGTTCTGTATCCAGCCGCACCGGAGAGGTCGGTTCTGCATCGTCTTCTTCTTCAAAGTCCAGATAGCCAGGCTTATCGGTCGCATGGTGCGTCCCAGAGTGGGTTTCATTCAGATTGCTGCCGGCATCAATCAAGAGTTTTTGTAAGAATTGACGCACCAGACGATCGTCTCCCGACGTGGTGGCTGGCATGGGTGGTATCCGAGCTGCCGGGTAGGCGTTCGGAAATGTACTCGCGGTGGTCCCGCCTTGGGTCTTGGTTATCGACATGATGAATTGCTCCGGGTCCGGCGAGTGGCTCTGCCGACCTGATCAGATTGAAGGAAGGATGAGGATTGCAGACCAGTGGTCCAATCAACTCAAAGGATCAGCAGGCTTTAATCCTCTGCCTGCAGTGCCGTGACATCGTATCTGCCTTGCGGGCCTGCCTGTTCCAGTCCAGCGGAATAGCGCCGAAGCGCAGGCGTAGATGATCGATGATCAATCGAGCTTTGCACCCACCAGACAGGGCGCGAAGCATGAGTGCCGAGGCCAGTAGATCCAGATGATGCATGCTCACCCTGGGCGCACGAGATATCTTAATGAGCGCGCCAACAAGGCCCGCTTCGCCTCCAGCCCTGAGTGCGAGGGCAATCCTGCGATCAGCTACCCTCACTTTCGCGAGCGTTTTTGCGAGTTCTTCGCAGGCTTCCAAGGTGACTGGCAGATCCTGCCGCGCAATCTCGCGCCAGCCAGAGATCGAGGCGGCCCGCTCGAAACGGGTCCGCGCGTGATCGTCGTTTGCGGCAGTGATCTGGTGATTGACCGGACGAGTAGAGATGCAATAGGAGGGCTTGAGCATCAGGTATTCCCCCAGCGACGCGCGATCCGCTGCATGATCAGTTCGATTTCCGACCTCGGCAGTGGGTGGACAACGGGCTTGATAGACTCGGAAGTCGGTAACTTGCGCAAAATGTCGCGGATACCTTCGCGATAATGATAAATCATGGATTCGACGTGCGTTCGCACCGGGAATCCCAAAATCCTATCAATGTCATCAGGTCCTGCGATATAGTCAGCCGGAGTCAGTTTCCCGAAGAACCAGCGCAGCATGACAAGATTGAGCCGGAATTTGACGCCGAGCTCTTCTGAGACCCAACGCCGCGCCGCAATCTCGATGCTCTTCAGTGTTTTGAGATCAGGTTCGCTACGCTGGAGCGACCGCTTCACATCGATGAAATGGACGCTCTTTTTCTTCTGATTGATGATCACAATGTCGGCTTCATAGCGCCTCAGAACCCTGTTTCCCCTCATTGGATTGATCGTTTCGATACCGCTGAGCGGATTGCTCTCGACCAAGTCTAAATCGCAGTCCAGCACATTGATCTTGACGCGGGGCAGCACCTTCGCAGTTTTGTCGAGGTAGTGCTTCGCGCAACAGCCAATGAGTTCTTCCAATGCCCAACCTTCTCGGGTGTTGGCAGACTGATGGACTTTTGCGAAATGGGCGGCCTCGACACTGAAATGTGTCGACTGAAGCGGATCTGTCTTCAGCCCCTGAACCGGCAGAACTGACAATTCACAGATGTGCCGACGGGCAATTTTGTAGGCGATAGAGGTTGGATCTTCGTCAGTAGATATGTTCTTGAGCCAAACGGGCATCGGGGTTCGTTCCTTCCTGGGAGCGTGAATGGCAACGTCAGCGCGCCTGCGCCTGAAGTGGACGCGCGCCGCTCAAATCGCGTATTGGAGGGGGCTAGTTCAGAGCCTGGGCAGGCTTGAACATAAGCTGCTGCCAGCCAATCGTGGCAGGGCCGAAGCTCTTCCGGCAGGAAGAATTGCCGGTCCGATCGTCAGGAAGGATGGAGGAGGGGGATTCCGACTCACGGAATCCGCGCGTATAGATGGTCGCAACCATGGTTGTTCCTGTTAGCGCAGGAGGAGCCGTGGCCAGGCCGTCATCGGGAATTGGCGTTCCCTTTGGCGGCCGCTGATTATTGAAAATCAGCGCACGGCGCTGCCGCAGAATGCGGCTAGCTAGCTAAAAACATCTCGAGTCACACAAGATTGCAAGACCTTAATCGTGGTCTTGGTTAATTCCGGTAGCGCAAAGGATCGGGAACAGCGTTTCTAGATTGCGCGCTTCAGATAAGTACCCGCTCGACCTCATCCAAACTTATCTTCTCGCGCCGGCGGTCATAGAGCTGCGTGGTTTTGGTTGATGAGTGGTTGGCCATGGCCGCCGCCTTCTCGAGCGTACCACCGTTCTTCAGGTACGCCGTGATGCCGGTAGCCCTGAAGGTATGATTGCCAATCTTGGTGCGGATCTCCGCAGCCTTAGTGCGCCGCTGGATCATGCTATAGGCGTTGGCTTGGGGCAGGGGAGCGCCAGTTAGTTTGCCCGTGCCGCGCCCAATGGTGCGAAACAGCGGCCCCTTTGGATCATCCGCCAATCCGCAGCCGTCCATATAGGCGTGCAGGTACTCCTCGAGGTTGTGGTGGCAGGGCATCTCATGACGCTTGCCGCCTTTCTCGTGCAGCCGCACCCACAGGCGTCGGTTCTGCACGAATACATCCTGCACCCTCATTCCCAGCGCAGCCCCCACGCGGGCGAACGAGTAGACCATCAGCCCGATCAGGGCGCGGTCGCGTAGGCCCACCGGCGTGGTCACGTCGATCGCGTCCAGCAGCTGGCGGGCCTCGCTCGGATCCAGCACCGGCGTCTTGCAGACTTTCACCACGTGCTTGGGGCCGCGCACGCTGGCCGCAGGGTTCACCGGCACTACCTGGCCCACCACCAGCCAGTCAAACAGCGCCCGCACGGCTGCCAAACGCTGCTTGGTGGTTGGGGCACTGCTCTCCTGCGTCAGCAGCTCCACCCAGGCGCCTACGTGCATGGGGTGCACCTGCTCGATCGACGCCACCCCGTGCTGGCCACACCAGGTCAGGAAGTCGCATACGGCGCGCCCGTAAGCCCGGCGGGTGTTAGGGTTGCGGATGTTGTTGACGAAGAATTCCCAGAAGCGGCGTTGGGCGCGCTCGCCGGCGGCCTGGACCAGGGCAGGGGTGTGGGCGGAGGTGATGGTGGTTAGATGGTTCATGCAGCCTTCCGGATGATAGGGCTGCAAATCCCTTCGATGGCCGCCACCGCTTGATCGATCTTTGATGCCACTGGATCTGGGTCCAGGACGCCAAACCAAATGTCGCCCTCCATCTTCCGGAGTAGTTCGCGATCTCGGATGTCATCACCGGCCCATTGGACAAGCAGCTGGGCAGATACGATGACCTGGTTGATCGCTTCGTGGACCAGCTGAAAGGGCTCACCCGCTTCTTTTCCGAAGTTCGCCTCCATGCGGCTCCGCTTGGCCAGAAGGTCGGCTATCTCTTTTCGCGATTTCTCAACCCGCGCGAGGATCACATAGAACGTGTCACGGCGCCTCCCCACGGCTTCTGACTCGCCAGCTGGCTTTACCCGGTCTTTTGCTTCCTCCTGGTAGCTCATGGGCGAGCGGATCGATCGCACGAGCGCCGGAAGACCATAGAAGTCGGTCAATACCGCCTCTGCCAACTCCAGCTGCCGCTTTCGATGGGTCATATCCAGATCGAGCTGGAATTTGTGCTCCGCCAGCTCTTTGTCGAATGACAGCTTTTCCTGCGCCATGCGGCGGTCAAAAGACAACTTATCTTGGTGAAGCGCCCGGGCGTTCCGATTGGAGACAATCATGCCGGCAATGGAAACTACCCCCGAAACCGCCGCTGCCACCACCGCAGGTCCGATGAGTGCCGTCCAGTCCATGCGTCTACCCTTTATACGTGATAAAGGACATTATCAAATATAAGTGCTTTATGTGAAGTGGTCGGTAGATAAGAACAAAAGCAGAAAATCTATGACGGAAAATTCAAGTCCGTGCAGGCTGGCTTAACTGATAAATTTTGGGAGGCTTATCATGGCAAAGAGGCAGGTGTTTTATAGCTTTCATTTCGATAATGACGTCATGAGGGTTCAGCTTATCCGGAACATGGGGATCGTGGAGGGCGACGAACCGGTCTCGCCGAATGAGTGGGAGCAGTTGAAAAAGAAGGACGGTGGCGTCCAAAAGTGGATTGACGACAACATCGCTTATCGGAGCTGCGTAGTCGTATTGATCGGCGAAGACACGGCTAACCGGCCATGGGTTCAATATGAGATCTCCAAAGGCTGGAACGACGGCAAAGGGGTGTTGGGAATCTATATCCATAACCTGAAGTGCGCGAATAAAGTCCGCCAAGGTTACTCTGGTACATGCTCTCAGGGGCCAAACCCTTTTGATAAGGTGAGTTTCAATAGCGGACCACTTAATGGCCAAAAACTATCTAGCGTTGTGAAATGTTATAATCCAAGTGCCAGCGACGCCTATGCTGATATTCGGAGCAACATCGATTCTTGGGTTGAAGCTGCTATCGCTGCCCGAAAAGTCTGATGACCGTTTTCGATGCGATCGAGCCGCTCCCTCTTCACGGGGTCAGAGTATGGCTTTCTTCTGCAGTCCCCAATGAGGCGACACCAGAACAAAAACAATCGATCCTAAGGTTCGTCCGCGAATTCGCTGAACTGGTGTTTCGGGCCGATGGGCACATCATCCATGGAAGCCATCCAAGCATTACCCCCACGCTATTGGCCGCAGCGAAAGCCCATGTGGAAAGGGGTGGCCGCAAGGATTGTCTGACGCTCGCGGTATCACGGTATTGGTCGAAAGATCCTGCGAGTGTGCCTGTTAGCGAATGGCGGGAAACGTGCCTTGTCTATGAGACGGAAGAAGCCTCAGGCGAAGGGGCTCTACTCAAAAGTCTGGAAATTCTGCGTCATTGGATGTCGGAACGTTGCGATGCATTCGTCGCCGCCGGCGGGATGTGGTGGAATGAAATGCCTGGACGAGCGGGCGTTCCGCTGGAAGCCGGTCTGGCAATGGAGCGTGGCATTCCATGTTTCGTCCTAGGCGGTCTCGGCGGGGCTGCAAAGAGCTATGTTGAACGTCACCCTCAACTTCTGCGCAGTCTGAAAAATGGGCTAGACGACGAAACAAACAAGCGTCTTGCCCTAGAGGAGAAGATCGGCACCCTTGTTCACGAGGTGACAGTTCAACTTGCGCGGCTGCCGCTGGTGAAAGGCCGCGTTGCTGATGGGGTCACGTTCAGAATACTGGCTTTGGACGGTGGCGGCATAAAAGGCGCTTACACGGCAGGCGTTCTTGCGGCTCTGGAGCAAGCTTTAGGTCAGCCGATAGCACCGCACTTCGACCTGATCGCAGGAACATCAACCGGAGGAATTCTTGCAATTGGCCTGGGGATGGGCATGTCGGCACGTCAGATGCTGGACTTTTATAGAACACGAGGGCCGGTCATTTTTCCCGTTACTAGCTTTCATGAAAGCTTGTTTCGTAGGGTCGGGCACGTCGTTCATCCAAAATATTCTCAGCAGGCGCTCTTTGACGAGCTTGAAGCAGCCTATTTTACCAAAAAATCTACTCCTGCATCATCCCGGATCCAAAAGGTTTGGCGCGTACTGGGTTTCCGTCGCTCGGATGAATACGTTATCAAATATCTGAAGGATTCCTGCTGCCGGTTGGTTATACCTGCTTATGCCGCCAGCGGCGCAGTGCACACCTTCCGAACACCTCATCATCCGTTGTTACAGGCCGATGCCGATACGAGCGCAGCGGAAGTAGCTCTTGCAACAGCAGCCGCACCAACATATTTCGCCTCGGCTCAGGTGAGAAACACGCTAGCTCGATCCGCATACGTCGACGGGGGAGTGTGGGCCAACAATCCTGCAATGGCCGCAATTATAGAGGCCGTTTGCTACCTTGGTGTTCCAGTAGATCGGATCGATGTCCTCAGCATTGGCACAACCGAAGAACCATTTGCAATCTCCAAGCTGAAGCGATCCGGGTGGGTCCGTTGGGCGCGAAAGCTCATTACGTTACTGATGAATGCACAAAGCCAGTCGGCGCTCACTCATGCGCAAGCCCTCGTCGGCAAGCCCCGCTTTCTGCGCATCGATTCCATGACTGTGCCCGGAACCTATGCACTCGACGGGGTGAAAGAGGTTGAAAACCTTATCGCGCTTGGTCAGCGAGCCGTTGCCCACGATCCGCAGCTGCTCGACCAAATAAAATCACGTTTCTTGAACGGAGTGCATGCGATCCCTTGGGAGCGCGGTTAAACATTCAAGTTCACACTCGTTGCGCCAAAGCGCGCATATAAAGCTGCAATGTCTGCGGATTTTATACGAAACTGACTCCGACGCTTTACTGCGGGTCGGGCCGTTGCAGCCCCCTCCACCTTTATGCCCGGATCGTAATAGACTTTGCCGTCAGCCATCGCCTTCAGAAACCGCAGGAAGTCTGTATCTTCACCCAGGCGCACCCTGTCGCCGTAGACATATTCCTGTGCGGGGTCTTTTCGCATCTGGAAGGGGACATACGCGGCTTTGGAATGCTTTCGGTTCCAGTGCTGGATCAGCCCTGCGAAGTGCCAGGTGGCAGCTTCGTTGCCTGCGTCATCGATCAGCGAGAACCCGCCCCCGGCTTCAAACTTGTTTTCGCCCGGGATATAGCCGGAAAATGTCAGCGTCAGCCCTGTGCGGGCGTGGCGGATGCCATGGACGTGCACCCCTCCGAAGTTCAGTCTGTCGGCGCGGCCCAGTTGATCTTCATAGCCGTATCGCCGGACGAAGGCTTCGACGCCTTCCGCGCGGTAAAAGCCGCCAGTTGGCTCCGGGGTCATCAGCGTCAGCGGACCACTGGTATAGCGCACGAAGTCATTGACGGTGTGGCCCTTGATCTCCCAGCCTTCGAAGTCTGGCTCCGATCGACCGTTTGGAATGATGCCGAGTTGGGCCTTGAGGGTGTAGCCGCCGCAATTGCTGCCGATGCAAACTCCGATTTCTCCATTTCCGTAAAGGCGCTGCGAGGAAAGCCAGCCCAAGGCGTGAATATCGTGCAGCTTCTGCAACAGCCTTTCACGTGAGGTGTCAGCCACGCCCAGCGGGACGTGCAGAAACACGCCCGTTCTCGGCAGATCTCCCAACGCCCGGATTTCCCCAGCCAGCGCGCTATCGGGCGCCGTGACCCAGCCGATGATGCGCCGGTCGCTGGTGATGCCAAAAAACAGGATCCGGCCCGCCTGGCGCACCGTCATCAGCGCGTTAGGTCCGCCGGCAGTCCCTTTCAGGAAGCCGGAAAACCGGATCTCCGGATATTTCGGGTAGAGGATGATCTGGGTGTGCGGTGCCTCGGTGAGCGTGCCGTCTTCCCGAATCCAGGAGAAGGGCAGGGGGGCTTTCAGGCCTTCACGTCCTGACGGTGTGACCTCCTGTCTCACGTCTCCGATCGGCAGGATGTTCAGGATCTCCAGATTGCCGCCCAGATAGAATAGATTCAAGATCAATCTGCTCCATCACATGCCGAGACTAAACATCTAGAATTCTTGGCGCAAGATCTCACAATTTTTAACTTCCAGATTGCC
>CAISZN010000487.1 GCA_903889985.1 uncultured Hyphomicrobiales bacterium
GATTACGGTTCTCGCCTATGAAGGTCCGCGCCCGAAGGACATCGGTGATGTGCCCTCGGTACAGGATCTCGCCACCAATGAAACCGACAAGCTGGCCATCCGCCTCATTTCGGCTGGCACCCTCTTCGGTCGCCCGCTCACCGCCCCTCCCGGCATTCCGGCTGATCGGCTCGAGACCTTGCGAAAGGCCTTCCTCGATACGATGAAAGACCCGGAGTTCGTCAAGGAAGCGGATGCGAGCAATATTGAAATCGATCCGGTCCCCGGCGTGCAGATGCAGAAGATCGCGGAGGAGCTGATTGCCTCTCCAAAGGCAGTCAAGGATCGCGCACGGCCGCTGATCGAATAGGGCCTGAGAGCTCTATTTGGAAGGCGTCGTGAGTGCGATCAGGCGGTCAACGACTGGCTGCGGTGTCTGGTCGATCTGGCGCATGAGCGCTTCGATGCCCTCGCCGCCAAGTGGCGTGATCTCAAGGCCGCTGCGCTGGGCATCGGCGAGAAACTGCGGATCCTTCATGGTCTGGTCGAAGGCTGCCTGAAGCATCTCCACCACGGGTGTTGGCACCCCCGGCGGCAGGCCGATTGGGTAGGCCATGTCGTATTTCAGCGAATAGAAAGTCAGGAGATCCTTGTCCTCCTGCTTCTGCACCAGTTCAACAGCTGTCGGCACGTCGGGCAATTCGGGCGAACGCTTCGCGCTGAACTGGACGAGGATGCGCACCTTCTTGTCGCGATACCAGTCAGGCTTACCGACCGTCAGGTTGGCAAGGAGGGCGACATGGCCATCCGCCTCGCCGCGTTCCATGGCAAGCAGGATGTCGGCTGTGCCGGCATAGCCGGTCACGACGTCCATCTTCGTGCCCAGCATCTGATTCAGCAAATTGGGAAGAATTGCATTGTCGACGGCCCCTGCCGTGGCACCCATGACCGCACGGGTCCGGATGAGATCCATCGCCGTTTTGAAAGGCCTTTCATGCCAGGTGAACAAAACCTGCGGTTGCTGGGCGGGCGTGCCGATCCAGTGCATGGCGTTCGGATCAAAGCGCACATTGGCGCCCTCACGTGCCATGACTTTCAGGCGCGGCTCGAGAGCTGCCGTGCCTGTTGGCGCTCCCCACACGGTGCCGTCCTTCGGCACATTGTTGTAAAGCGTGTTGAGCATGATGACACTGCCCGCGCCCGGCATATTCTCCACGATGATCGTTGGATTGCCTGAAATATAACGGCCGATATGACGGGCGACGAGGCGCGCGGCGCCGTCATACCCGCCACCGATCGCGGCACCAACAATAAGCCGGATCTGCTTCCCCTTGAAGCTGATCTCCTGAGCACCAGCGCCGCTGCAAGGGCCCGCGATCCCCGCGCAGAGGCCTTGTAAAATCACGCGGCGGGTGATGCCCATTCTTCTACCCCTGACAGGTTGTTTCATTTCGGCCTGAAGATATCGTCGAAGAGCTTCTGCGAGACTTTCATTTGCTCCGCATTGAGTTGCACGAAGATGACCTTCTTTTGCAACATCCGTTCGCGCACGTCTTTCGGATTGGAATCGACATCAAGGCGGGTGGGAATTCGGCCGCCATTTTTCGACGAATAGTCCTGTGCCTCGCGGCTCAGAAGGAAATTGGCGGCAAGGCGCGCCGCATTGGGGTGGGGCGCATTCTTGTTGACGCCCACCATGCCAAACCACAGGTGCACGGGATCGAGCACGGTGTAGTCGGTTGGTGCGCCCTGCTGCTTGAGGTTGGTCGTCAGCATGGAATAGTTCAACAAGGCGATTGGATATTCACCC
>CAISZN010000488.1 GCA_903889985.1 uncultured Hyphomicrobiales bacterium
CGAAGTCCTGATGACAATGACATATGCCATCAAGGAGACCTTCGCTTACACAGCCCGACATGAACGTGGCACACAGCCGCCAGGATTCACCCTAGCTACCGGAAAAGGAACATGCCGGGACTTCGCAGTCCTGATGATCGATGCTGTTCGCTCACTGGGTCTCGCGGCTCGCTTTGTCTCCGGATACATCCACATTCCTGATGAAGGTGATGGACCTCGTTTTACCGGTGGCGGCAACACTCACGCGTGGTGTCAAGTCTACCTTCCAGGCGCAGGATGGGTTGAATTCGATCCTACCAACGGCATCGTCGGGAATACTCATTTGATACGGGTCGCAGTTGCCCGAGATGCACGCCAGGCGATTCCCTTATGGGGCTCCTTTTACGGTGGGAGGCAGGATTTTCTCGGTATGGATGTCAACGTCACCACACGCGAGGTGCAAATGGACCCTCTCAATCCAAGCGCCCGAGACTAAAACCCACCAATCTACGAAAAATCTATCACGACAACGTCACCAAATTCACTTCATGCGAAATGCGCCTGATATCGACCTTAAATCAAAAGACGATCAACATTATCTTGAATGGAGGTGCTGGGACGGGACGCAGATAACCACTTTCACAAAAACGTTCGTCTTTTATAGAATGCTGAACCCGACGTCCTCCCACTTCGATGGACAGTATCCTACATTCCGGACGCAAGACGAGCCAATAATTATAACGCATAGACCCTATTTTCTCGGCCCACCCGGGCTCAGCATCCATTTAAATGAAAGCGCTCACTGAAACTCCATTACGTAAACATTAATGGACATTGCGGTCTACGCCGAAACGAAATTCCAGACTCTTTGGGAAACATCCAAGTTTGTATAACTGGATTGGTCTGCTTTTTATCGAGAGAACGGCTAGCATCTCCTTAAGGATGAGAACTGCGGGCGAGGATGACATCATGTCATCAAAACGCCCAAGCACACGCTTCAACCCAGCCAAGGGAAATTGCGCCAATCAAATCGCTCTCACGCTCGCTGACAACCTGTAGACGCGAGGCTCTCGCCAACAAGCTAGCCCCGATGATTTTTCTATAGTCTGCACAATTTCGCTTTGAAGTTCAGCTTAAGCCAAAAGGAGAAATCACATCGAATTTGACTTCGTACTTACGGACAATTTCATATCCAATAACGCACTTTCTACTGCCTTCGAATTAATTGACACGCTCTCTGACCAAAGACACCTTTAATTGAAGACCATATCGTGCAAGTATGCGCAATGAAGCAATCAATTGGATCGCCACCATCTTCTCCGAACACCGCGGTAACTGAAGGTCAAGCAGCATTTCCTATTGTGGCAATCGGAGCTTCTGCAGGCGGTCTTCAGGCGGCCAAGACATTTATAGGCGCATTGCCAATCGATACCGGCATGGCCTTTATCCTCGTGCAACACCTGGACCCAACACACGTCAGTATGATGGTTGACCTACTAGCCCAGCATTCACTGATTCCGGTGAGCGAGGCAAGTAATGGAGTTATCGTCGAGCCAAATCATATTTATGTCATTCCACCAGGACACTACCTCGCCTTCAAGGGCGGCGCACTGCACACGAGCCAACCTGAAACTGGAATGAGCATCAGGCTTCCATTCGACTATCTATTGCAGTCGTTAGCCCGAACACGCGGAGCGAGCACCTTCGGAATCGTTCTGTCAGGTACAGGAACTGACGGCAGCCTTGGGTTAAAAAAATTGAAGGAAATGGGCGGGCGGATTTTGGCACAAAATCCAGAGGAAGCGGATTACCGCGAAATGCCCCAAAATGCGATAAAAGCCGGCGCTGTGGACGTCATATCGGTCGCCGCGGGAATGCCAGCAATACTCCAGAAATTACGCCGGGAGACGACGCTCAAAGCAGAAGATTCGTCTGGCGCATCTAAGCGCATCAATGATGAGGGTCTACCAGAAATTCTTGCCTTATTGCAGACAAAAACTGCCCACGAATTCACACTTTACAAGCCTGGAACCATGCAACGCCGCATTGAGCGCAGGATGTCAATGGCTGAGGTCAAGACGATGGCCGAATATCTGGCTGTGCTCCAAGCAGACGATAATGAACTTGAACTGCTGGACAAAGATCTTCTTATCAATGTTACATCATTCTTTCGAGATCCAAAGACCTTCGACTTCCTGGCAGCGCATATTATACCAGACTTGACCCGTGATAGGGGCGCCGAAAATCCGATCCGCATCTGGGTTCCGGGGTGCAGCACGGGAGAGGAAGCCTATTCATTGGCGATGCTCTTCCGCGAGGAAATGACGAAGAATAAGCGGGACACAAAGCTACAAATTTTCGCAAGCGATGTCGATGCAGATGCCGTCGCCATCGCTCGCGCGGGCTACTATCCAGAAGCTATAAAGGCAGATGTCTCGCCGGAGCGGCTTGCCCGATTTTTCATTCCCGATGTCAATGGATTCAGAGTTTCCCCTGAGTTAAGTTCAAAAATCGTCTTTACCACTCAAGATGTGCTCACAGACCCGCCCTTTTCCAAAATAGATTTGGTATCCTGTCGAAATCTTCTTATTTATCTGGGCCGCGAGGCGCAGATTAAGGCGATATCACTATTCCATTTTGCGCTGAGAGATGGTGGCATTCTGTTTTTGGGTAACTCGGAAAGTACCGGTGCCGTCCAGGGTCGATTTGAGGTCGTCTCAAAATCAGCACGTCTTTACCGCCAGATTGGACGAGCAAGGCCAGGCGAGCTTGGATTTCTAATGAAAACTTCAGAAGCAGCTCGGCTGCCTTCGCGCATCGGTAAAATTCCGAATTTGACCCGGCCAAGTGATATCGCAGAATATTCTCGACAGCTGTTGATCGAGAACTTTGCACCAGCGGCCGCACTCGTCACACGTGATGGTGAAGTGCTTTATGCCCTGGGCCCGATCGATCGGTTTCTTCGTATTGCGCCGGGGGCTCCTGCTCAAGATTTGATATCAATGGCTCGAGACGACGTTCGCATCAAGCTTAGGTCTGCCATGCAGAAAGCCTGCCGAGAGAACACTCGGGTCATGGTAAAGAGTGGCCCCGTTAGTGAAAAACGCCGGGAGCAAGGTTTTCGGATTGAGGTCTTACCAATTCAACGAGAGGGTAAGGAGCTGCTCTTTATCTGCTTTATTGATGAAGTGAGAAGCGTGTCGAACGCGAGGCAAACAAAAAAGCCGGCCGAAGAAAGCGAAGTTGCTTCCCTCATGAGGGAACTTGCAGAGACAAGAACTGAACTTCACGATGCCATTCTCAACCTCGAGGAATCGAATGAAGAGCAGAAAGCTATCAACGAAGATGCGCTCTCGGTAAACGAGGAGTTTCAGTCGA
>CAISZN010000489.1 GCA_903889985.1 uncultured Hyphomicrobiales bacterium
CTCAAACCGTTACCTATGTCTCCGAACAGGTGTTACCCATCTCCCCGGTCTGAACATAGACGGGGAGGGTCGACGCACGAAGTGCGGCGGGGTGGGGTGACGCTGCGATTTCGTATCGGGTTCGACTGAAGCCGCGGTGTGAGTCATACGCGCGCTGATCGCGCGCGACACCCACCCCGGAAATGCTTCGCATTTCCGACCCTCCCCCCTTGCGGGGAGGGTGTACTCATTTCACCGCTGCTTGCCGACGACTCCGTCCCACCAGGGGCAGGTGCCGGGCATGAGATTATAGTTGCCTTCCATCACCTGCACGGGCCGCCTCAACCCGCTGTTGGCGTTGTTGATGCAAAGCCGGCGAGCAGCCTTTTTCCCCTCGGGCGTCATCCAGGACCGCTCGTGTCCCCAAAGGCTCGGACCTTCCGTGCGATGGGAGGCAACCCAGGTCGAGGGATCGATCAGTTGGCCGCCAAAGCCATGCTCGGTCATGAAGCCGGATGGTGTGTGGGTGTAGTAGGAGGTCATGTAGTCGCCGCAGTGGCGACCGAGTGTCACGGCCAGACGTCCTTCATCCATCAGCGCAAGGTCAAGCCCCTGCCCCACATCGTCCCAGCTGAAGTGCTCGATCATCATGTGATGGATCGTGCGCTTGCCGGTCTCGATCATCGCGAAGGAATGGTGGCGCGGATTGACGTGGAAGAAATAGGCCTCGAAGGGCTGGTAGTAATAGTCGCTGAGGCCAAAGCCCATCAGGTCGCGATAGAAAGGCACAGCATCCTTCACGTTCTCGGCCGTGGTCACCACATGGCCCAGGCCCAGCGCCCCGGTGCGGAAACCTGAATGAACGCGGCCGGGCTCGAAGGGACGATCGGTCACTTCGGCGCCATGGAAGAATTCGAGCCGGTTGCCGATCGGATCCTGCACGACGACAAGATCCTTGACGCGGCGTTGGTCCGCGAGTGCGCGCGAGCCCTTCTCGATGCGCGTGCCGGCAGCATCCAGTGTTGCGCAGAAGGCGCCAAGCGCATCCGCGTCGGCCAGCTCCCAGCCGAAATAGGCGATGCCCTCGCTGCCATCTTCCTCGATCACAAGCCGCTGCTTGCGGTCATCCATGCGCAGTGCCATGGATTTGCCCGCCCGCTCGGCAACCTGCATGCCCGCAAGATGGGTGCCATAGGAAGCCCAGTCGTCGAGGCTTTTTGAACTGATCCCGAGATATCCAAGGGCCTGAGGCTTCATCGTCATTCCTTTCTTGGCCGCCCGTGCGGGCGTTCAGTTCAACCGCCAACCCGCAGCACGATCTTTCCCAGATGCTGGTTCGAGCGCATGTAGTCCTGTGCCGCAAGTGCGTCCTCGAAGGGGAACACGCGGTCGATCACCGGCTTCAGCCGCCCATCGCTGAGGAAGCCCATCAGCGCATCGCCACAGCGGCGGGACAGGGCGGCCTTTTCCTCGATGCTGCGCGTGCGGAAGGTAACACCCACGAGCTTCATGCGCTTGAGTGCCACCACGTCGAGATCGATCTCTTCAATCTTGCCGCCCAGACGGCCGATGGTGACGAACCGCGCCTTGATCGCCGCGGCGCTGAGATTAGTCGCCAGCATTCCCGCGCCGACGTTGTCGAGGATCACATCAGCGCCCTTGTCGCCAGTGACGTCCTTCACCTTCGCGGCCACATCCTCGGTCACGCTGTTGATTGCCACGTCGAGCCCCACGGCCTTGAGACGCGCCAGCTTCTCGTCGGAACGTGACGTGCCGATCACTTTCGAAGCGCCAAGCAGTTTGGCAAGCTGGATGGCGGCGATGCCAACGCCCGATGTCACGGCGGTGATGAGCACCGACTCACCAGCCTTGAACTCCGCATTGACGAGCGCATCATGGGCTGTCTGGTAGAGCGTGGGGCAGCTCGCTGCCTCTTCCCAGGACAGGTTTGCTGGCACCTTGAAGGCCACGCGATGGTCAACGCAGACCTGCTCCGCATAGCAGGACGTGCCCATGCTCATGACCCGGTCACCGACGGCAAAACCCTTCACCTCGGCACCGACGGCAATCACTTCACCGGCGGCCTCCATGCCGACGATGTTGATCTTGCCCGGCGCCGGCAGGGCCCTCGCCAGTTCTGCCCGGTTGAGGCCAATGGCGCGCACGCGCAGCAGCAGGTCCTGCGGGCTGGGGCGCGGATCGGGAACCTCGCGGATGGCGAGGGTCGGCGACTTTTCACCGGGCTCGACGACGACGGCACGCATGGCTTCCTCCTGAGCTTTCGGACGCTCTTGCCTCTCCATCTATTCGACGGCGGTGAGCCCGGCAAGGCAAGGCAATGGTACGGGAAAGCGTGGGCGTGCGCCCAAGCCGTTGTTTTGGCGAGGCCTCGTCCGCCCACCTCTTCCGCCCACCAAGCGCATCCGCTATGCAGGTCTGGAAACCGCGTGCATTTCAACACGCGCCCGAGGAAACGTTCCGGAGAGACCCATGTCCGCACGCCAGCGTCCGCCCTTCCGCGCCGATCAGGTCGGCAGCCTCATTCGCCCGCAGAACCTCATCGAGGCGCGTGAGAAGTTCCTCAAGGGCGAGATCACCA
>CAISZN010000490.1 GCA_903889985.1 uncultured Hyphomicrobiales bacterium
GATCGGCGAGGAGGCGGGCACAAACCAATAGTCCGCGACGCCTGTCGCTTCTGCCGAAATGATGCGCACAGGCGCACCCTTGGCGAAGGCGCCCATGACGCCGATGGTCCCGGCAGCAAGGCCAATATCGGCAGAGCCAGAGATGACGGCCTGCTGCGTCTCCCCACCGCCTGCCGTGTAGAGCATCTCGAGCACAAGATTGTGCTTCTTGAAGATGCCCGCACGTGTGCCGATTTCCGGCATGGCCGTATCCCAGTTGCCGCGCTGCCCGATGGCGAGCTTCAGGGCGTCCTGCGCAAGTGACAGGCTGGTCGTGGCCGCAACGGCGGCGAGCCCGATGAGGGCTGCGGAAACAAGTCTGCGCATCCGGTACGTACTCCTCCTGGAGATCGGGACCTGAGGCCCCATCTTGTCGATTACCCTGTGCCGCTCAGACAGCGACGGGGGCCTTGATCGCGGGCCAGGGATCATAGCCCTCGATCACGATATCCTCATACCGGAAGTCGAAGAGCGAGCGGACCCCTGTATTCAGTCGCAACGTCGGCAGCGGCCTAGGGGTTCGCGTAAGCTGCTCGCGTGCCTGATCCAGATGATTGATGTAGAGGTGCGCGTCGCCAAAGGAATGGACGAAGTCTCCCGGCTGCAGCCCGGTCGCCTGTGCGACGAGGTGCGTCATCAGCGCGTAGCTGGCGATGTTGAAGGGCACGCCAAGGAAGATATCCGCCGAACGCTGGTAGAGCTGGCAGGAGAGCCGCCCCTCGCTGACATAGAACTGGAACAGGCAGTGGCAGGGCGCGAGCTTCATCTTGCCGAGATCGGCCACGTTCCATGCGGAAATCACGAGGCGACGGGAATCCGGATTGCGACGGATCTCCTCCAGCAGCAATTTGATCTGGTCATGGGTCTGCCCGTCCGCCCCTTCCCAGGAGCGCCACTGGCGGCCATAGACGGGGCCGAGATCGCCCCTCTCGTCTGCCCATTCATCCCAGATCGAGACGCCGTTCTCCTGCAGGTATTTGACGTTGGTGTCACCCTTCAGGAACCACAGCAGCTCGTGGACGATGGACTTCAGATGCAGCCGCTTGGTGGTCACGAGGGGGAAGCCCTGCGACAGGTCGAAGCGCATCTGGTGACCGAAGAGCGAGATGGTGCCGGTTCCGGTCCGGTCGGATTTCCGGACGCCCTCGTCGAGCACGCGACGGAGAAGGTCGTGATAGGCCTGCATGGAAAGGATCCCTGTTTCGGGGGGACCTTAGCCGGTTTGAGGCCCCCTGCCCCCTCGCCCCGGTCGTTTCTTCACAGCATTCAGGCGATGGCGAAATAGGTGAGAAACCAGCCCACGAGGTTGTAGATGCCATGGAACAGGGCTGTCGCCCGGACGCTGCCGGTGTTCTCCCGGGCCCAGCCAAGCGCGAGCCCGACCGGGAAAACCGCTGCTGCATAGAGATGCGTCCCCTCCCAATGCGCCAAAGCGAAGAGGACCGCACTTCCCAGCAGGGCGGGATAGTAGCTGAAGCGGCTGCGCAGGCCTGTAAAGATCCAGCCTCTGAAAAGAAGCTCCTCCGCCAGGGGGGCGAGCACCACGATCAGCAGGAATGAGCCCACCAGCGGCAGCGGGGCCTCAGGCAGCTTGAACCAGTCCCGGGCCTCCGGATGCAGGCGCTCGACCAGGGCACTTGCCACAAGCCCCCACAGGCAGCCAGCCAGTACGAGCAGCCAATAGAATTGACTGAAGTGAAAGGGTCCCCAGGCGAGCGCCAGCCGCCAGCGTCGCCCTCTCATCACACGGGCCACGGTCACGATCGCCGCAATGGTGGTCACATAGAGCAGGCAGCCGAGCGAGATGGCGCCGAGATCCAACTGGCGCTCAGCGCCCCGGCGGCCCCCAAGGTCAAAAATGCCAAGCAGATCTGACACATGACCGGAGCCGTGTAACAGGGCATCGACGCCGATCACGAGGCCGGCGAGAAGGCCAAGATAAACGGCTGAGAGCGCCGCAATAGCCAAAAGGCCCACGAGGAGCCCCTTCAGACCAATCGTTTCAGC
>CAISZN010000491.1 GCA_903889985.1 uncultured Hyphomicrobiales bacterium
AAGGCCATGCGGTCGAACCGCATGTTGCCGCGGAACTCGCTCACATTGTTCGGGCGCGTGAACATGATCAGCACGGCGAGGTGATCCTGCAAATTCCCGCCGACAGGAAGATCTACAATCGGCTTGATCCCGACTTCGCGCAGATGTTCGGCGGGTCCGATACCTGACAGCATGAGAAGCTGGGGCGAGTTGAACGTCCCGCCGGACAGTATGACTTCCTGGCGAGCTTCCGCCTGAATGGTGATGCCATCCTTTACATATTCAACGCCCTTGGCATGGGTGCCGCTCATGAGGATGCGCGTTGCATGGGCGTGCACGTCAACTGTCAGGTTGCGACGCTTCTTGGCCGGGTTCAGATAGGCCACGGCTGAGGAGGAGCGGCGACCGTTTCCAATGGTATATTGGCTTCGGCCGAAGCCCTCTCCCTGCTGACCATTGTAATCATCAGTGACGGGAATCCCCTTGCCACGGGCGGCTTCGATCCAGGCGTCATAGAGGGGATCCTGCGTGGTCGCATACTGGACCTGCAGCGGGCCATCGCCGCCGCGCCAGGTATTCGCTCCGCCCTTGAAGGTTTCACCGCGCGTGAAATAGGGCAGGATCTCCGTATAGGACCAGCCCTGGCAGCCCTTCTGGGCCCATCGGTCGTAGTCGCCGCGATGACCGCGCGTATAAGCCATCACGTTGATCGAGGAGGAACCACCGAGCACCTTGCCGCGGGACGCTTCGATATGCCGGTTGTTCAGGTTTGGCTCTGCCTCGGTTTCATAGCCCCAATTATGCAGGCCGTAGTCATGGATCTTGCCCATGCCAAGCGGGATGTGGATGAGCGGATCAATGTCGCGTCCACCTGCTTCCAGCAAAAGCACGGTTGCGCTGCCATCTTCCGTCAGCCGGTTTGCAAGGACACAGCCTGCGGAGCCCGCGCCGACAATCACATAATCATAGCTTGTCTTGACCACCATCGCTGTCTTCCACCCTCAATTCGAATATTGTCGCCACGCCTGCTGGCCCCGGAATACGGGATTTGACCCATCATAGACCGAAGATTGACGCACGTCAGCGTGGCCCTAGGTGCTGCCTGCACTTTGCTTGCCACGGGAGCTGCGGCCCCGCGGTCTGGGCCGCTCTGCCAGCGTCGAAAGTTTGCGCGTCGACGGCATGCCGCGTTTGGCTGCCATCTGCTCGATCTCGTCCCGCGCGAGATTCTGAATCATGACCAGAAGCAAATCGCGCGCCGCCACGATCGCCTCGGGCTTCACGCCTGCAACTGCGATTTCATTGACTTCTTCGGCGAGCGGAACCAGCTTTTCGCGCAGCGCCCGGGCTCGCGGCGTCAGGAAGACATAGACCTTCTTGCGGCTGTCCGGCTGCTGGCGGCGTGTGACGTAGCCAAGCTTTTCCATCGCCTTCAGCGCGGAAAAGGTGGTCGGCTCCATCAGTCCTGCCCTTTCGCTGAGTTCACGTTGGGTGATCCCGTCATTCTCCCAGAGAATACGCAGGAACGACCAGTGACCAAACGCGACCTTGTGCTCCGTCAGCCGCATCTGCAGGGCACGCGTGAGGCCACGGGTTGCGTCCTTGACGAGATGTGCAAGCCGATCAATCGGGACGGCTTCGCGCCAGTGGCGCAAGATGGCTTGCGTGCCGCCGTCTGCCTTGATCGTATCCTCGCCCATTTTCCCTGTTTCCTCTTGACCTGCTTCAAAGACCGGCAGGCAAGCCTGTCTGATGATGCAACTGGATTTCCCGCGCCCCCTTGGAGGATTCGAGAATCGCAAAACAGACCTCCATGGTGGCCATGGCCCATTCTCCCCCATGCAAGACGGGGCGGCCATCAAAAATCGCATCGTGGAGTTCGTCGATCACTTCGACCCTTGGGATGCGAGGTGGCGGGAGGTCTTCGAAGCGGCGCTCCTCATGACCATAGATCATCAAGCCATGCGGTTGTGGACGCAGGTCCGCACCCTCGCAGGAGGCAACCAGGAGTCCGAAGTGCTGGTGCCAGCGCGTGGCTTCGACGGCACCGCCTGGCGGTGCATAGCCAGCCCCTCCATAGTTGCGTGCTTGCTTCAGAGCCAGTTCGTCAGCTCCTGAGACATTCCGAAGGGATGCTCTTGCCTCTCCATAACGGGTCGGATCCTTGCGCAGTCCGCTTTCAGCGATCCAGTCGCAGAATTCATCGCTGTCGAAATGGGCGTAGCCGGAATAGGTGAGGCTAGCGAAGGCGCCGCTCTCGAATGTCAGGAATGCGCTATAGGCACCCTCCGTCCGACGGGCAGGATCCCAGATCCCGGTTTGTGCCCGCACACTCTTGACGCGGCCTCCACCAATCAGGCGAACATTATCGACCTGATGGGGCGCCTGATTGAAGATCACGCCACCCCCTTGGGCCGTATCGAGCTCTTCGGCGCGGCGAGGGCGATAGAGGAAGTCCGTATATTGCATGGCATTGATCATCTGCAGATGACCGAATGCTCCCGAGGCCACCAGCTCGCGGGTCCGCGCGATGGGACGGTCGAAGCTGTGGCTATGCCCGATGATCAGATGCGTCTTGGTCTTGGAGGCTGCTTCGATCATTGCCTCGCAATCCACCATCGAAAGCGCCATGGGCTTTTCGACGATGGCATGTTTGCCGTTGCGTGCGGCGGCTTCGGCGTTCGCCCTGTGGAATTGGTGCGGCGTCGATATATAGACGGCCTCAACGGCAGGATCGGCACAGAGAGCCTCTACGGTTTCATGCGGTCTGCCGCCGAAGTCCGAGACGAATTGCTGGCGGGCCTCAGGCCGTGGATCTGCCCCTGCAACGATCTCGACTCGAGGGTCAGCGGACAGGGTTGGCACCATGAGGCTGAACGCACGGCCGAGGCCGGCAATGCCAAGACGAATTTTGCGCGCAGCCATGCCAGCCTCACAAATCAACGACGAGATCACCCTCGCGGGCACGCGATACGCAAATCATGATGTTGGTCGACTGTTCCTGCTCAGTGAGAACGAGGTCACGATGCTCCACGTCCCCTGAAATGAGACGTGTGCGACAGGAGCCACAGGTCCCACTTTCGCAGGAACTCGAAACCTGGACGCCTTCAGCGCGCAGTGCATCGAGAATCGAGACATCCTTCGGGATCTCGATCGTACGGTTCGTGCGAGCGAGCGTGATCTTGAAGGGATGGTCTTCGGGCTTGTGGGCAGGCTTTGTCGCGCCGAAGTCTTCGAAATGGACCGCGGCGCTCGACCAGTGCCCGCTCATGTCGCGCACGGCCTCCATCAAGGGCCTTGGGCCGCAGCAATAGAGGTGCCGCCCCTGCGGCTTTTCGAGGATGGGCCAGAGGTCCAGCATCTGGTCAGGATCCCCATGATCATGGTGGATCTCGACCGTCCCCTTGAACTCCGGGGTCAGCAGCTCTTCCCGGAAGGCGGTTAAATCTGGCGAGCGTGTCAAATAGTAAAGCTTGAAACGTCCCGTGCCTGAGCTCTTGAGGTGGCGCATCATCGAAAGGATGGGCGTGATGCCGATGCCGCCCGCAAGGAACAGGAAATTGCTGACGTTGGGCGCAAGGGCGAAATCATTGCGTGGGGCAGAGACCTGAATGAGATCGCCCGCCTTCGCCTCGGACGTCAGGCTCAGGGATCCGCCAGTGCCGCCCGTCTCCCGCTTGACCGCTATGACATAGCGATCACGCTCTAGAGGATCGTTACATAGGGAGTATTTGCGGATCTCGCCATTTGGCACGAAGACCGAAACATGGGCGCCCGCACTGAACTCTGGCAGCTCGTTTCCATCTGGATCAACGAGTTCGAAACGGAAGATCTCCCGGGCGATTTCCGCGATCGAGCTGATCTTGAGCTGAGCCACGTCTCCCTCGAAACCGGACATCCTGCCACCCTCACAAGTGCTGCCAACAGGGGCTGGAACTTAGAGGTCTAATTCCTCACCATCAAGGCCTCTGTCGGGTTCCCTCGTTCTTTTTGCGGGTATGCCGGGGGCTCGACAAGGGCAGGGGGCTGGGTTACATGTCTTAGAGGGCTAAGATGTCTGTGCGCTGGTACCGGGAGGTCCGAATGCTGACGAAAGAGGAAAACGA
This sequence comes from uncultured Hyphomicrobiales bacterium, assembly GCA_903889985.1. Lineage (GTDB taxonomy): Bacteria > Pseudomonadota > Alphaproteobacteria > Rhizobiales > Beijerinckiaceae > Terripilifer. The sequence continues at coordinate 4,086 of CAISZN010000491.1, forward strand.
TCTGCTCTGCCGCATCGAGGTCGACGCCCCCATGGGCGGGATCATGCGCCGACACTGGTTGCCGGCTTGCCTGACCGAGCAGGTTCCTGAAGCTGATGGCGATCCGGTCAAGATCCGGCTGCTGGGGGAAGATCTGGTTGTCTTCCGCAACAGCGACGGCCGCATTGGGGTCATCGAGGAGAAGTGCCCTCATCGCAAAGCTTCGCTCGTCTTCGGTCGCAATGAGGAATGCGGTATCCGCTGCCTCTATCACGGGTGGAAGTTCGACATCGACGGCAACTGTGTCGACATGTCTTCGGAGCCGCCTGGAAGCGGCCTCATGGAGAAGGTCAAGATCAAGTCCTATCCGGTTCATGAGACCGCGGGTTTCGTGTGGGTCTGGATGGGGCCTCGCGAAGAGATGCCGCAATTCGATCCGCCGGTCTTCCAGCCTAGCCCGGACACAAAAATCTCCATTGCCAAGGTCATCGTTGACTGCAACTGGGCGCAGATTCTGGAGGGGGCGATCGACTCGGCTCATTCCTCGAGCCTGCATTCGTCCGACATGGTGCCAGCGCGCGTGGCTGGTGCCGAGGCCAATGACACGACATGGCAGCGGCCTTCCACAGACAAGGCGCCACGCCTCTATGTCCAGCGCACGAGTTTTGGTTTCCGCTATTCAGCAATCCGCCGTCCGATCAAGGATGCGGCAACGAAGGAATATGTACGCACGACCCTCTTCATCGCGCCCTATACCGTACAGATACCTTCGAACAACCTCTATAATATCGCGATCCTGCACGTTCCGATCGATGATACGCACACCGCCTTCCACTTCATCGCATGGGGTGGAGCTTCGACCCCGGATGTCGAAAGCTGGCGCAAGTTCCTGGCAGCACAGGTGGGCGTCGACGTGGACCGGGATTTCGTCAAGACCCGCACAGTGGCGAACAACTATCTGCAGGATCGGCAGAAGATGAAGCTTGGGAACTTCACAGGTATCCGTGGAATTCCCAACCAGGATATCGCCATGTGGGAGACGATCGGACCGATCGCTGACCGGTCAGATGAGATTCTCGGCGCCAGCGATCTGGCGATTGTCGAGTTCCGCCGTCAGATGGTTGAGGCCGCAAATATC
>CAISZN010000492.1 GCA_903889985.1 uncultured Hyphomicrobiales bacterium
CTATGTCGACAAATATGGCCAAAACGGCACTGCAGATCTGCCCAAAATTATTCTTCAGACACCTACCGGGCCGAAGGAATACGCACCAGAGGGATTCCTTGGGACTGGTGGTTTTGCCGACGTCTACTCTTACAAGGCAACTGACGGTAGCAATGAGGTGATTGCCTACAAGGTCTCCAAGGACAACTCGCCCACAGCGATTGATGACGTTGGCGGTGAGGTTTTGGCGCACAGCAATATGGTCGGTGCCGGAAACACCAATGTTCTTGGTCTCAAAGGCGCGATCCGCACTCCTGATGGCCGGATTGGAATAGCGCTGGAGGTTGCACCAAACGGCGATGCGCTTGAGTTCTCTCAAAAGCTTTTAGCAGCCCTCGGCAATGGTCCGGGTCAAGTCACTAATGCTCAAGCCGAGCTGATCCGGCTCACGCTCTTCAAGGACATGGCACAAGGTCTCTCTCATATCCAGGAGACCCAGGGCATGATCCATCTCGACTTTAAGTCACCCAATTGTCTGATTGGCACTGATGGGACTTTGAAGGTCGCTGACTTCGGCACTTCACAGGAGGGTGACGAGTTTCAGCTAGTTGGCTCAAAAGTACCTGATAATCCAGCATGGCTTTCTCCGGAGCTAGTGCTCGCCAAGAACGAACAAACCAGCATCAACGATTTTGAGAAGCCCGTTCTCAAGCAGGTTGCTCAATCCATAGATGGTCAGATCCGTTCACTGTTTCCGCAGGCGACAGCCAAACAGGTCAAATTCCTCAAACAAAATATCTTGCTTCCACACACGAAGACGGCCGTGGAAGATCTGCGCGTCGGCAATACAAGCGACACATGGGCGCTCGGTATGGCTGCCTCCGATCTCTTTACCGGTACCTACTTTGGGCATCACAATCAATTTATGTCCCAAACTGAAAGTCAGCTTAAGGATTTTGCATCCAATCCCAACAACGTGGCGGTGGCCCCGCTTGGTCCCAATAATCAATTGCCGCAGGGAGCGCTTATCGCCTCTACCGGCAACTTGGCCATCGACGGGGTGTTGAACCGGCTGTTGGATCCAAACCCAGATAACAGGCCGGATATTTCTGTGGCCCTGCAGGATCGTGTATTTGCAACAGCCGGAGTTGGCTCACCGGAGGTCAGGGCCCTTATCCTGGCTGTGGCCAGCGGTGATGCAAACAGGATCGATCAGGCGAAGGCTGCACTCGATCTGCTTTTGAACCCGATGCCGCCATTGCCCATTATGCCGCAGCAAGTCGGGTTGCCTCCGCAACGCCCGCTGCCGCCATTACCGGGAAACCCGGGCAATCTGACCGGCAACTGATCAAGACTGAAGGCAGGTGCATTGAGGTCATCGCAGAGCCCGTCAAAAGTTGTCGGGCTCTGCTCGCTTCATGTAGATGCGTCGTGGGAGATGGACGGCAGTCCGTCGTGCCCACGCCCTCGGTGGTCTTCCAAGGCTTCCCCGGCTTGGCGTCACGACGGTCCGCGCAAAGCTTTACGACATCCATGCACCGGCGGTCGACGAAGACGTGGGCATGGTCACGCGGTAGGCCATCAACAGGCGTCTCGAATACAATCAAGGCAACATAGGGCTGACCGGCGCGTTCCAGTGCCTGCCCGAAATGAGAGAAGCTCGCCTGGACGTGTCGTTTAGCCTCCAGGTCATCAATGACCCCCTGTTGGGCTACGCCGCTTGAGAAGCAAAGTGTATTGGTAGCCTGCCCCTCCGAATTCGACAGCTCGGTGCTTGGTCAGGTTCCGATCCTAGTGATCAATGTATTTTGAAGCCTGTCATCCCCCTCGTGCCTTTGTTTAATGGCATTTCCTCTCGCACACGGGGTCGGACCATCGACGGCCTGCTTCGCCATTGGCCCCTTGGATAGGCCATCGGCCCGCAGGTTCAACGTCCGATCCGCCATCAGGCATCGAGGAAAAGAGAGCTGCAGACTGCAGACAGATGCAGCGCAGGAGGCACGGATCTACAGGACCTGTTTGGCCTTCGTGCTCCGATGGGTGCCGCAAGGCCGCTGGGAAGGCAGGGCTTAAGTGCTTGAAATGATGGTGGGCGCGACAGGGATTGAACCTGTGACCCCTCCCGTGTGAAGGGAGTGCTCTCCCGCTGAGCTACGCGCCCTCGAGGCATACCCCGAAGAGGCGCATCCCATACGTGACGGGGGCCAGCCTCGTCAAGTGAAGCCTCGTCTCACGGCTTGCGAAGTTCCGTCACGGCCCGCCACAGATCGTCGAAATGAGAAATGATCTGGTCCGGCCCGCATTCATGCACGGGCACGTCGGAATATCCGAAGTCCACGGCAACCACAGGAATGCCGGCATTCTGGGCCGTCGAAATGTCGGTCTTGGAGTCGCCCACCATGACCGCATGGGCCGGGTCGCCGCCTGCAGCGGAGATGGTGGAAAAGAGCGCGCGTGCATCCGGCTTGCACCAGGCGAATGTGTCCTGGCCGCAGATCGCCTTGAACCGGGTGTCGACACCCAGAGCCTTGAGCAATTTCCTGGAGGGATGCTCAGCCTTGTTCGTGCAAACGGCAAACTGCCATCCGGCGGCCTCGAAACGGTCCATGGAAGCAAGGACGCCATCGAAGAGGCGCGTATGCACCGCGATATTCTCTTCGTAATAGGCCAGGAAATCCTGGAAAAGCTGCTCAAGGTGGTCCTTCTCGACCGTCCGGCCCGCTGCTGCAAAGCCCCTGGCGATCAGGGCGCGGGCGCCCATTCCCACCATCATGCGGGCTTCCTGAAGGGTCACCGTCGGCAGGCTGTCGCGGGCCAGGATCCAGTTCAGGGTCGCTACCAGATCTTCCGCCGTCTCGGCGAGCGTTCCATCGAGATCGAAGACGAGAAGGGGGGCAGGGGAGGTCATGGAGGGCCTTGGCTTTGGGGTTTCATGTGGCCTAGCCGGGCTTGCAGGTGCGATCAAGCATTGCCTGCCCCGGATGCGACATCGTCATTGTTGTAGAATGCGATTCGAACCGCCAGCGATTCTCCCCATGAGGATGCCATGAGACTTCCAAGCTCCCTTCTCGCCCTCGCCGTCTCGGCGCTCGCCCTTGGCACGGCGCAGGCGGGCAACTACGAATTTCTCGCTGCCCCCCAGACCGACCTCAACCGGGTCTATCGGCTTGACCGGGCGACCGGGGAAATTGGTGCCTGCCAGTATGGGCTGAAGGAGGGGACCGTGGGCGTCACCCTTTGCTACCCCTCCGGCGAAGGCGCGGGGCCCCAAGCCCCCAGCGAATACAGCCTCGTATCCTCCCGCCACGAGCGCGAGGCCGGCATTTTCCGCGTTGATCTGCGCAATGGCACCATGTCGGTCTGCTATGTTTTGAACGATTCCGTCGTCTGCACGCCGCCGGGCAAATAGGACGCATGGCGGCTGCCGGAGCCGGCCGAATTGCTTTTCGCGCTGCGAGCCTTTATCGCAGCCTCAGCCCCGACACCGGATCCGCCATGTCCGCAGACCCCGCTGATCAAGCCAAGCGCCTTGCCGCTGCCCGCGCACTCGAACTCGTCGGACCGGGCATGAAGCTCGGCCTTGGGACGGGCTCGACCGCCAAGCATTTCGTCGACCTCCTGGGGATCCGGGTTCGCGATGGCCTCAAGGTCGTGGGCGTTCCCACCTCGGAGGCGACCCGCGCGCAGGCCGAAAGCCTCGGCATTCCGCTGACGACGCTCGAGGAAACGCCCGAACTCGACCTGACGATCGATGGCGCGGACGAATTCGACCCGCAGTTGCGCCTCATCAAGGGCGGCGGCGGGGCCCTGCTGCGGGAGAAGATCGTCGCCTCCGCCTCGAAGCGAATGGTGGTCATCACCGACAATTCCAAGCGGGTGGCCACGCTCGGCCGTTTCCCCCTGCCTGTGGAAGTCGTGCGCTTTGGCCTTGAGGCGACCCGCCGGCGGATCATCCGCGATGCGGTCCGCTACGGCTGCGAGGGCGAGGTGGTGCTGCGGCCAGGAAAAGACGGCAGGCCTTTTGTGACTGACGAGGGTCACCATATTCTCGACTGTCGGTTTGGCCAGCTGCCTGATCCCGATGGTCTTGCGTCAGCTCTGGTCGCCATTCCGGGCGTCGTCGAGCATGGACTTTTCATTGGCCTGGCCTGCGCGGTGTTCGTTGCCGACCTGTCGGGTGTGGTTGTCGAAGGCAATCCGGGCTGAGCCCGTCTGCCATTGGGAGATCTCTGTCATGATCCGCACGTCCCTTCGTCTTGCCGGGGCAATGCTCGCCGCAAGCCTCACTGTGTCTTCGGCGCTGGCGCAGGCCCAGCCTCCGGGGATCCAGTCGACGGTCATCCCGCAGGCGACGGCGACGCACCTTGCTTGCGCCAAGGACCTCGTTGTCAGGTCCGGCCTATCAGGCACTTTCGTGTCGATCGTGCCGGACATGATGAACCAGGTGAACAATACGGTGACGCGTACCCGTCCCGAGCTCGCCAATGACATGCGCGCGGTACTCATTGCCCTGCAGCCGGAATTCTTCGGCTATGCGGACGAAATCGTGGAATCCGCCGCACGCGTCTACACGGCCCTCATCAAGGAAGACGAGTGCAAGGAAATCGTCGCCTTTTTCAATTCGAAGGTCGGCATGAAATATGTCGAGGTGCAGCCGAGCATCTACGCAAACATGACGCCTGCCATTGAAAACTGGCAGCGCAACCTGTCCGTGAGGATCCTCGATCGTGTGCGGGCCGAGATGAAGAAGAAGGGCCACGAGCTCTGATCAAGACGGAGCGGAGGCAGACGGCATGAGCAACTACGACGTGGATCTCTTCGTCATCGGTGCGGGTTCGGGCGGTGTGCGCGCGGCGCGCATCGCGGCGGGCTATGGCGCCAGGGTCATGGTGGCCGAGGAATACCGTATCGGCGGCACCTGCGTGATCCGCGGCTGCGTGCCCAAGAAGCTCTATGTCTATGCCAGCCGCTTTGTGGATGATTTTGCCGATGCGGTGGGCTTTGGCTGGTCCGTGCCCGTGCCCCCGGCCTTCGACTGGACGAAGCTCGTCGCCTCCAAGGAGCAGGAGGTCACGCGCCTTTCGAAGATCTATGCCGCCAATCTCGAACGCGCTGGCGTTCAGATGGTTGAGAGCCGCGCCGAGATCGTCGATGCCAATAGCGTGCGTCTCCTCAAGGATGGCCGCACAATCACGGCGGGCCGGATCCTTGTGGCGACCGGTGGAACGCCCGTTCTTGAGCCTGCGGTGCCCGGCATCGAACATGCGATCAGCTCCAACGAGGTCTTCGACCTCAAGGACTTTCCGAAGCGCCTGATGGTGGTGGGTGGCGGCTATATCGCTGTTGAATTTGCCAGCGTCTTTGCAAGGCTCGGGTCGAAGGTCCATCAGGTCCTGCGCGCTGACAATGTACTGCGCGGCTTCGATGACGACATGCGCAATGGTGTGCGCGATGCGCTCGTCCATGCGGGCGTTGAATTTGGCTTTGGCACCCTGCCGACCAGAATCGCGAAGGAAGCCGACGGCCTGCACGTGACCCTGCGCAGTGGCGAGGTCTGCGTGGTCGACCAGGTGCTCGTCGCCACCGGCCGCAGGCCGCATACCAAGGGGCTCGGCCTCGAGACTGCCGGCGTCGAGCTGGATGCCGTCGGCGCGATCAAGGTCAATGCCTATTCGCAGACCAATGTCGCCTCGATCTATGCGGTGGGCGACGTGACCAACCGCGTGAACCTGACGCCCGTCGCCATCCGCGAGGGCCATGCCTTCGCCGACACGGTGTTTGGTGGCAAGGATGTGGCGGTTCACCATGCGGGCATTCCCACCGGGGTGTTCACGACGCCTGAATTGGGCACCGTGGGCCTGACCGAGCAGGAAGCCCGCGCCCGGTTTGACGTGGTCGACATCTATTCCGCCAACTTCCGCCCGATGAAGGCGACCCTGTCGGGCAGCGCCGAGCGCACGATCATGAAGATCGTGGTCGATGGCCGCACGGACGTGGTTCTGGGCGTTCACATTCTCGGCCACGAGGCCGGCGAGATGGCCCAGCTGCTGGGCATCGCTGTCCGGCTCGGGGCGAAGAAGGCGGATTTCGACGCCACCATGGCCGTCCACCCCACCGCAGCAGAGGAACTGGTGACCATGCGCACCCGGTCCGCCCGCTACGAACGTGATCTGGCGCAGGGCGCCCCAGCCAAAGACTGAGGCATATGGCCAAACTGTCGGCTCGCCACGGGTCGACCGGTCGTATATAAGCCGCCGCTTCCCGGGCCGGGGAGCGCCGCCGTCCTTTTGTGGAGTTGAAGATGTCTGCCGAACGCTGGAGCCCCGAGAGCTGGAGATCTAAGCCGATCCAGCAGGCCCCCGTTTATCCCGATCAGGAGGCCCTCTCCGACGTCGAGCGCCAGCTGGCGGGCTTTCCTCCGCTGGTGTTTGCCGGCGAGGCACGCAAGCTGAAGCGGGCACTGGGCAAGGTTGCGGCCGGCGAGGCCTTCCTGCTGCAGGGCGGTGACTGCGCCGAGAGCTTTGCCGAACATTCGGCCGATAATATCCGCGATTTCTTCCGCGTCTTCCTGCAGATGGCCGTGGTCATGACCTTCGGTGCGGCCTCTCCGGTGGTGAAGGTCGGCCGCATCGCCGGCCAGTTCGCCAAGCCGCGCACCAATCCCACCGAGAAGATCAATGGCCTCGAGCTGCCGATCTATCGCGGCGACATCGTCAATGACAGCGAGCCCACGCTGAAGGGCCGCACGCCCGACCCGTTCCGCCAGCTTCAGGCCTATCGCCAGTCGGCGGCAACCCTCAACCTGCTGCGCGCCTTTGCCTGGGGCGGCTACGCCAATCTGGAAAATGCCCATCGCTGGATGCTGGGCTTTGTCCAGGACAGCCCCCAGTCGGGCCGTTACCAGGAACTCGCCAACCGCATCACCGAGACACTCGGTTTCATGCGCGCCATCGGGCTTGACCCGGAAGAGCATGAGCAACTCAGCCGCACGGATTTCTACACGTCGCACGAGGCACTCCTGCTTGGCTACGAGCAGGCGATGACCCGTGTCGATTCCACCAGCGGCGATTATTACGCAACGTCCGGGCACATGCTCTGGATCGGTGACCGAACCCGCCAGTACGATCATGCCCACCTCGAATATTGCCGTGGCGTGAAGAACCCGATCGGCCTCAAGTGCGGCCCCTCGCTCAAGCCAGATGACCTGCTGCGTCTCGTCGACATGCTCAATCCGAGCAATGAACCGGGCCGCCTGACGCTCATCGCCCGCTTCGGGTCCGACAAGGTCGTCGATCACCTGCCGGCTCTGATCCGCGCCATCCAGCGCGAGGGCCGAACGGTCGTGTGGTCCTGCGACCCGATGCATGGCAACACGATCAGCGCCAATGGCTACAAGACGCGGCCCTTCGACCGCATCATGTCGGAAATCCGCACCTTCTTCGCCATTCATCATGCGGAGGGAACCCATGCGGGCGGCGTGCATCTGGAGATGACGGGCAAGAACGTCACTGAATGCACGGGTGGCGCGCGCGCCATTTCCGAGGGCGATTTGTCGGATCGCTACCACACCTATTGCGATCCGCGCCTCAATGCGGAACAGTCCATCGAGGTGGCATTCCTTATCGCCGAGCTTCTCAAGACGACCCGCACGAGGTCGGCCGAAAAGACGGAAGCGGCGGAATAGTCATCGGGGGGCAGCGGGCCGGGAAACGGCCCGCGCCGTCAGGAGAGGGGCGTCGGGGCGTGCATCGGATCTACAAGGCCTTCTGGAACTCGTTGGCGGGCTTCGCCTTCGCGCTTCGGACGGAGCGGGCGATACAGCAGGAATTTGTACTTTTGCTGATCGGCCTGCCGGTTGCCCTCATCTTTGGTCCCACTGCCTGGCTGAAATTGTTGCTCGTCCTGTCGCTCGTCGCAGTGCTCTGCGTCGAGTTCCTGAACACCTGCGTCGAGAAGCTCTGCGATCACGTCACGCCGGAACGGCACATTCACATCAAGGTTATCAAGGACATGGGCTCGTCAGCCTGTTTCTGCGCGCAGATGTCTGCGGGTCTGGTCTGGCTGTTCATCCTTGCGGGTTGGGTTGGCTAAGGTTTTGGACCGTGCGGCTCTGCCCCGCCTGCGAGCCGCCGGCTCGCGGTTCGCACACCGGCCATCGTGCCGCTCGCTGCAACTCTGATTTGTGCAGGGATGCAATAGTATCTGCGGTTTCGCAGGTTATATATTGCATATGAAAGGACGCGCCCTGTAGCGCGGCGATGACCATGACCACTTTTCCGACAGTCTATGTCTCCCATGGTTCGCCCATGGTGATGCTGACCAAGACGCCAGCCCATGACTTCCTGGCCGGTTTTGGCCGGGAGCTGGGCAAGCCCAAGGCGATCGTGATCGCCACGGCGCATTTCACAACCCGCCGTCCGGTGCTGACGGGCGATGCGCATCCCGAGATGATCTACGACTTCGGCGGCTTCCCGCAGCCCCTGTTCGAGATGCAGTATCCGGCGCCGGGCTCCCCAGAGCTTGCGATCCGCGGTGCGCAGTTGCTGGTCGATGCCGGCATCGATGCCCTGCCGGTTCAGGGGCGAGGCTTCGACCATGGCACCTGGGTGCCGCTGAAGCTCATGTATCCGGACGCCGATATTCCGGTGGTGCAGGTGGCCGTGCAGCCCGGCATGAGCGTCGAACATCATGTGAAGATGGGCCGGGCGCTGGCTCCCCTGCGTGAGGAAGGCATCCTCATCATGGGGTCTGGCTCCGTGACCCATAATCTCTACGAGCTGATGAAGTCGCCGCGCATCATCGACGCGCCCGTGCCCGACTGGGTGTCGGGATTCGGCAACTGGGTGCATGACCGGGTCGAGGCGGGCGATCTCGATGATCTCACCCACTACCGGGAGCGTGGCCCCTTTGCGAAAGAGAACCATCCGAGCGAAGAACATTACCTGCCCCTGCCGCTCGCCATGGCGGCTGCAGGCGAGGGCGCCAAGGGCAAGCGGGTTCATGCCAGCGGCGAATATGGCCTGCTGATGATGGATGCCTATGCCTTCGGGTGATCGCCCCAGGGGCCATGGATTGACGGCTGTTGAGCCTCTTCCGGCGTCGGGAGTTCCGCTGGGACTTCAGCCGGAGGCTCGATGGTGATGGGGCCGGGATCGCGTCCGCCTGCATAGCGCACGAGGGCATCGACACGATCCTTGATGGAGGGATGGGTCGACATCCAGCCGGCCTCTCCGCCAAGGGCCGGGGTCTCGATGAAGAAAGCGCTGACCAGCGACGTCACCTCGGGGATGGCCGCATGGGCCTCGATCTTGCGCAGGGCCGAGATCATGGCATCGGGATTCTTGGTGAGTTCGACAGAACCCGCATCGGCAATGAACTCGCGCTTGCGGGAAATGGCAAAGCGGATCACCACCGACAGGCCCCAGCTTACGGCCAGAATGGCGACGCCCACGAGGATGGCGATCATCGCACCGCCGGAACCTGACTTGCGATCATCTTCGTCACGGCTTGAGCGGCGCGACATCATGCCGAACGACAGGTTCCAGTTGCGCAGGGTCATATCCGCGACAAAGGAGATGATGCCAGCGAAGATCGTGGCTACCACCATCATCTGGACGTCGCGGTTGCGGATATGGGTGAGCTCGTGGCCCAGCACGGCCTCGAGTTCTTGCGGCGTCAGGTGATTGATGAGGCCCTGCGTGACGCTGACGCTGTACTGCCCCTCGCGCATGCCAGAGGCAAAAGCGTTGAGGGCATCACTCTCGATGATCTTGAGGGCCGGCATGTTGATGCCGCGCGAGATGCAGAGATTTTCAAGCGCCGCATAGAGTTTCGGCGCCTGCTGCCGATCGACGGACTGCGCACCCGTGGCAAAATCCACCATGGTCTGGTTGAAGTACCAGGCGATCGTGAACCAAAGGCCTGCGCCGATGAAGGCCCAGGGCCAGCTCGTCGCAAACATGCGGTGCGCACGGGCAAAGACCTGCGCCGTTGAGCCATCACCCTGCAGGCCGGCGGAGATCAGCGTCACCGCATAGATGACGGCGACGAGCAGGCCCGCAAAGCTCGCAAGCAGCAGGACGGACCGGATCTGGTTCGCCCTGATATACGTGTAGAGGCCGTAGGCCTGCATCACGGCTGTCCCCTGGCTCGTGCCTCAGAACTTGACTTCCGGTGCAACGCTGGCTGCCTTGCGCTCGCTGTCATCGAGATTGAAGAAGTCCTGCGGCTGGAAGCCCATGGAATTGGCGAACAGCATGCCGGGAAAGGCCTCTCGGGACGCATTATATTCAGCCGCTGAATTATTGAAGAAGCGGCGCGCCGCGGCGATCTTGTCTTCGATATTGGTGAGCTGGTTTTGCAGGTCGAGGAAGTTCTGGTTTGCCTTGAGGTCAGGATAGGCCTCAGACAGCGCAAAGAGACGGCCCAGCGTGCCTGACAGGGCTGCCTCGGCCTGAGCCTGCGCGGCAGGGCCCTGTGCGTTGACCGCTGCGTTGCGCGCCTGAACGACAGCTTCGAGTGTGCCGCGCTCGTGAGCCGCATAGCCCTTCACAGTCTCGACCAGATTGGGGACCAGATCGTGGCGCTGCTTGAGTTGGACATCGATGTCACCAAAGGCCTGCTTGCACCGCTGGCGCAGCCCTACAAGGCTGTTGTAGCTGCTGATGAACAGCAGGGCGACGACGACGAGAATGGCCAGAAAGACCCAGAAACCCATGGTGACCCCCTTCAGGTGAGCGAGTCGAAGACTAGCCGAAGGGCGGCGTCCTTGCACCTGTCTCGTTGCGGCGGGATTGCCGGGTCCCGGCGCGCGCGCTAAACCGGTTTCATGACCTCCCAGACCCCTCCCGCCGACCGTCTCGTCATCGCGCTTGCGCAACTCGACTGCATCGTCGGCGATGTGGAAGGAAATGCCACGCGGGTTCGCGAGGCACGCAAGCAGGCCGCCGGGCAGGGGGCCGATCTCGTCGTCTTCAGCGAACTCTTCATCGCCGGCTATCCGCCCGAGGACCTCGTTCTGAAACCAGCCTTCCAGGAGGCCTGCCGGAGCGCGCTCGAAGACCTCGCGCGCGAGACCTCCGATGGTGGCCC
>CAISZN010000493.1 GCA_903889985.1 uncultured Hyphomicrobiales bacterium
GGGCCCGGCGACCAGTATCCCTATGCGGCGGATGCCAGCTACATCCCCCACGATGCCGGCCTCGCTGATTTCCGCTGGCTTCACGATGCCATCGGCATCGAGCGAGCGGTGATCGTGAACGCGAGCTGCCACGGCCTCGACAACAGCGTTGTCACCGATGCCATCGCCGCCAGCAATGGCCGCTACAAGGGCGTCGGCAATGTGGACGACAGCTTCACCGAAGAGCAGATCGATGCGCTCGACAAGGGCGGCATTCATGGCTGCCGCTTCACCTTCCTCACCCGCCTTGGCCGCACGCCGGACATGAGCGCCTTCTACCGCGTGGTCGACAAGATCAAGCACTTCGGCTGGCACGTGGTGATCTATCTCAACCCGGAGAGCGTCGCCGATTTCGCGCCGATCCTGACCAAGCTGCCCGTCCCCTATCTCATCGACCACATGGGCACCGTGGATGCGGGCAAGGGCCTCGACCAGCCCAATTTCAACGCGCTGATGGATCTCTTCCAGCGCGACGAGAAGTGCTGGGTGAAGGTCTGCGGCTTCGAGCGCGCGTCCAAGTCCGGCCCGCCCTTCCACGATGCCGTGCCCTTCGGCAAGAAGCTGGTGGAAGCGGTTCCCGATCGCGTGCTGTGGGGCACCGACTGGCCGCATCCGAATGTGAAGATCATGCCCAACGACGGCGACCTCGTGGACCTGATCCCGCTCTACGCGACGACCCCCGAGCTGCAGCAGAAGCTGCTCGTCGACAATCCGGCCCGACTCTACAAGTTCGGCTGAGCGAAGGAGCCATCCATGAAATCCGTCGTTGTCCGCAACATCACCCGCACCGACCAGAGCATCGTCAATCGCCTGGCGCATCTGGGCGTTTCCACAACCCATGAAGCCATGGGCCGCTATGGCCTGATGAAGCCCTACATGCGCCCCATCTATCCGGATGCGCAGGTGGCCGGCACGGCCGTCACCGTGCTCGCCCAGCCGGGCGACAACTGGATGCTGCATGTGGCGGTCGAGCAGTGCCAGCCCGGCGACATCCTCGTCGTCGGCGTCACCTGCGACAGCACCGATGGCTTCTTCGGCGAGTTGCTCGCCACCTCGCTCAAGGCGCGCGGTGTCGTTGGCCTCATCATCGATGGCGGCTGCCGTGATGTGAAGGCGCTCAAGAAGATGGGCTTCCCCGTCTGGTCGCGCGCCATCTCCGCCAAGGGCACGGTCAAGGCCACTCTGGGCAGCGTCAACATCCCGGTCGTCTGCGCCGGCGAGATCGTCCATCCCGGCGACGTGGTGGTGGCCGATGACGATGGGGTCGTCGTCGTGAAGCGCGCAGTCGCGGAACAGGTCGCCAAGGCCGGCGAGGCTCGCGAGGCCAATGAGGAAGACAAGCGCGCCCAGCTCGCCGCAGGCGTGCTCGGCCTCGACATGTACAAGATGCGCGAGCCACTGGCGAAGGCCGGCCTCGTGTATGTGGACAAGCTCGAGGACTGAGCATCCACAAGGACTGAATGATTAAGGGCCGCCGGTGAAATCCTGTGGCCCTTTTTCTTTGAGCGTCTTCCAGCCTGATGGGAGAGGCCGAGGCTATGGCCATCAGGTCCCGGGGACGCTAGGCTTGCCGCAACAACAAGGAAACGTTCGAAGGACCCGTCATGAGACTCGGTATCTGGTGCCCGGCACCCCTCTCCATGCGCCCGGTCGGGGAGATGAAGGCTGCTTTTGCCCATCTCACCCAGAATGGTGGTGGACCGGACCAGGTCTATGCCTATGCGCGCGACACCCTGCGGCGAGCTGAAGAGATTGGTTTCGACATCACACTCATTGCCCAGCGCTTCCTGGGGCCGGATCTCGATTCCTGGGTGTTCGCCTCAGCGCTCGCGGTGGACACGAAAAAAATCCAGCTCATGGCCGCCGTGCATCCGGGCATCATGGATCCGCGCATCACCGCCAAGCTCGGCGCCTCCATCGACCGCATCAGCGGCGGGCGGTTCTGCGTCAACATCGTCAATGGCGGGCGCCCGCAGGAATTCGACGTCTTCGGCAAATGGATCGAAAGCTCGCATCCGCGCTATCAGCGCATGCAGGAGTTCATCCAGGTCATGCGGGGCATGTGGACGCAGGA
>CAISZN010000494.1 GCA_903889985.1 uncultured Hyphomicrobiales bacterium
AGCCTGTCCGTCATGTTCCAGCTGCCACGAGCGCGGAAAATGTTGGCAATGCAAAGCGCATCCAGCGTGTCGGCGCGTTCGATGAACAGGTCGAGAAGCCATGTCCCAAGTGGAGTGTCCGCAAAGCCTGGGGCCACATAGCCGCGCATGAGTGACAGCAGATAGGGCCCGAGAGGTTCGCTCAACATGGGAGCGACGATCCGCTCCACATTGCTTGGTCCATCGCTTGATCCGCCGACCAGCACGATGGCCGAGGTCATCTGTGGATGGTCCAGCGCTGTCAGCATGGCGATCCCGGAGCCGACGCTGACACCCATGAAGATCGCCCGCGTGATTCCCTCATCTGCGCAGACCCCAAGGACGTCATTCTTCATGTCCTCAAGGGTGAAGGCGGTTTGGGGTTTGTCCGACAGGCCATAGCCTCGCAGGTCGACAGCGATGACCCGATAAAAGGCCGAGTAACGGGCAACCTGATAGAGCCACAGCCGCCGGTCGAAGGGGTTGGCATGAACCAGGACCACGGGCGGGCCATCGCCATGAACCTCGTAATGGATCTTCAAGCCGTTGCGTGTGCTGTAGGGCATTCAGGTCACTCCCGTTGTTGACACCCTATCCGAGGGCCGATCTGACGCAATCGGCTCAGCAACGCTCCTGTTGACGGCGGGGCCGAACCAGCCAAAATGACGCAACCATTGAGGAAGCGCGCATGCTCACGAAGAACCCCACCGACAACATCCATGATCGGGCGGCGATCGATCTGATCCCGGCCATTGAGGCTGCTGCGCCGGTGACGGAAGCGACCGGTTCGCTTCCCGTTGATCTCCTCGACAAACTGCATGCCGCTCGCCTGTTCCACATGCTCTCCCCCCGTTCGATCGGTGGTGAGCAGGTCGATCTCATTACATTCTTCCATGCCATTGAGGCCATCGCCTCGGCCGATGCCAGTACCGCCTGGTGTGTGGGACAAGCCTGCGGCGTCTCGATGGCTGCCGCTTATCTCGATGGGTCGGCGGCACGCGAAATTTTTGGCGGCGAGCGCTCTGTCGTGGCGTCGGGTCCAAACTCCCGGACCGCGAAGGCAGTCAAGGTTCCCGGCGGCTACCGGGTCACCGGCAATTGGGTTTTTGCGTCCGGTAGCCGCCACGCCCAGTGGCTGGGCGGTCACAGCACGGTTTACGAGTCCGACGGCACAGCGGCCAAGACGGCGGAAGGCAAGCCGGTCGATCGCACCATGCTGTTCCTGAAGTCCAAGGCACAGATCAGCGATGTCTGGCAGGTCATGGGCCTGCGCGGCACCGGCAGCGACAACTACGAAGTCACGGATCTCTTCGTTCCTGAAGAGCACACCTATACGCGTGATGCCGATGCGGACCGGCGGGTCCATGCGCCCCTCTATAGGAGCTTCACGGGCTTCAACATCTTCGGCCTCGGCTTCTCCGCTGTGGCGCTCGGCATCGCGCGCTCGATGATGCGCGACTTCATCGATCTTGCCGCCAAGAAGACGCCGCAGGCGGGCGGGCATACGCTCAAGGACAATGCTGTCATCCAGTCGAAGGTTGCCATTGCTCAGGCGCAACTCATGTCCGCGCGAGCCCTCGTGCTTGATATCTATGGTGAGCTTTGGGACAAGGCCCAGCAGGGTGAGCCCTTCACGCTCAACGATCGTGCCCGCATGCGCATGGCCTCGACCTATGCGATGAACCAAGGCCGTGAAGTCAGCGATTTCGCCTATCACGCCGCTGGAGGCACGGCGATCTTTGCCGAGTATCCCTTCGAACGCCGCTTCCGCGACATCCATTGCGCATCCCAGCAGGGACAGGCACACCAGTCGAATTTCGAAGTGATCGGACAGGTTTTCCTCGGCGTGACGCCGAAGGCGCGCGTCTGAGCACGCGCGCCCGGCTTTCCGTCACGGCTCCTGGGAGTCGATCAGCACAAAAGCAATGCGCGCCGGCTCGGTCCCACGATTGACCCAGGCGTGGTTGGTGCCCTGCTGAACCAGAACCTCGCCGGCCTTCAGGGTGATCTCGCTGTCATCGAGCAGCATGGTAATCTCGCCCTGCATCACGATCGCATAATCGACCGTGCGCGTGCGATGCATCAGCGGATGACGCGGCGGCAGGCCACGCTTGGGCGTGCTGTCCGAATGCTGCGACTGGTGATAATCCGCCGGCAGTTCCTCGACCTCCTTCGGCGTGGGCGGAATATCGACGATGCGAAATACCGATCCGCCCGGAACGGGCGCGACACCCTGATGTGACTGCCCGCGATCTTGCTTGTGGGAGATTTCTGCGGGCGACTGGCTCGTCGTCCAAAGCAGGCGCGAGACCGTCTTGCGCTGGGGCCGTACCGACTTGTGCGGATTGTCTCCGTCGAACAGGACGATGGCCTTGCCATCATCATCGAGGGCGGTCACGACGCGACGGACTTCTGCACTCAGTTCCATGAGATTTCCTTTCAGCGGCAGCCCTTCAGGGGACTGGCCTTGTTGATGAGTTCGAAGGGGCCAAGTGACGCAGCAGCCTCAGCCGCCAGACTGGAATCGATGAGTTTGCCCATATCGGGCTCGCGTTCGATCAAGCCCTCTTTTTTGTAGACGCGGTAGAGATCAGCGATGCTGTCGGGGTTCATGCGGCCGTCCGGGCTGCGGGACTGCCACATCATCCGGTCTACCTGCGCCCGATCCTTGGCGATCCCGTATTTAAGGACGAGGTCAACGACCTCTGCCCGGTTCGGGCCGCCATGGTAGGCCTGGCAGTAATCGCGACCGGCACGGATCAATGCCCTGATGACCCGAAGGGCCGTTGCGCGATCCTTCTGGATCCAGTCGAGACTTGCCATGTAGGACAGGCTCGTCATGGGCAGGGCCTTGATGTAGCCCTCCTCCGGATCAATCCAAGGAACCGCAAATTTCTGGTCGATGGCGACATCGGAAAATGGCGCGACCATCAGCGCGACATCAAGGGCACCGCTCGCCAGGGCTGGACCCATCTGTGCAAAGGACAGCTGTTTCACATTGACCTCATCCAAGGTCAGGCCAACGCTTTCCATCAGCACCGCAAGTTCATAGACCGACAGCGACCCCGCACCGCTGACAGCCACATTGCGGCCCTTCAGATCTGCAGGCGTGCGGATCACGTCCTTGAGTGCCGTGCGCACGACGAAATTGTGATAAACCGGCGTCGAACCGCTCTCCAGGGCCATGACGACGGGGAGTTTCTGCCCGATGGCGTTGAAGTAACCTACATTGATGCCGCCCTGTGCGAGCTGGATCTGGTTGGTGGCCAAAAGTGCCATGGCCTTGCTGAGCGAGTCGATGGACTCGATCTTCACCTCAACTCCAGCTTCGCGGAAATAGCCCTTTTCGAGCGCGATATAGGTTGAAATCGATGGGATGCTCGGGACTGTGCTGATGGTCACCGTTGTCTGTGCCCGCGCTTGGCTGCTGACCGCAAAAGCCAGAATTGTGATGACGCTGACCCATGCAGCGATGGTGTTCCTGATGGACACGGCTTCCTCCCGAATTGGGGGGAAACTGCTGTGCGTCCGGCCTCAAGTCAACCATGGCCAAGCGACCTGCTAGCTCACGCGAAAAGTTCCGGGCGCCGGAGGCGGAGGGACTGCACGAGCGCGAATGTCTTCATGTCGACAATGTCGCCCGCATCGGCCTGCTTCGCCAGATCTAAAAGCAAGACCTCAACCACGGTGATCTCTTCATGCTCTTCTGGCAGACCGCCTCCGGCTGCGACCCTGTCGGCCTCGCAATAGCTGCCAAGAAACAGCTCCATCCGCTCGGTGGATACGCCTGGCATTGTCCAGACTTGCCCAAGGTGCTCAAGCTCCGCCAAGGCGAGCCCGCATTCCTCAAACGCTTCCCGACGGGCGCAATCAGTCGGATCGATTCCCTCCAGGATGCCGGCAGGGGCCTCGCGAGAGACAACCATGCCCTCGGTGACAAACATGGGAACACGCAGCTGTTCGACGAGCATGGCGACACGGCGAACCGGGTCATAAGGCAGGACGGCCACTGCGCGACCATGATCTTCAACCTCCCGGCGGATCACGTCCCCTCCGCTAAGTCGAATACTGACAACGGAAAAGGTAGCCCATCCCTGATGCACGATGTGCGTCGAAACAAGTTCAGTCATGCTTGGGGCCTTCAATTAGTGGGCGATCGATCACTGCAAATCTGCGTCAGCTGAGCAACAGGGACACAACTTCCTCAACGCAAAGATGCACTTAGCACTTGCCTATGACTGTCGGGAGACTTCATCTTGCTGCATGACTTCGGGAATGCTGCGGGGAATTTCATAATGTCATTGAATAAGGCACAAATGATCGAAAAGGTCCGCTACGCGCGTAATCTTGACACCCACACGGCCAACCGTGCCGTGAATGTCGTGCTGGATGAAATTTCAAACGCTCTGGCAACCGGCAACCGCGTTGAGATCCGTGGCTTTGGTGTTTTTGCCCCGACCCAGCGCAAGCCGCGCGTCGGCCGCAACCCCCGGACGGGGGAAAAGGTCGAGGTGGATAGCAAGGTCGCCCTCGCGTTCCGCGCCTCGCGGCATATTCTCAGCCGTCTGAACGAAGGAATGGAATAAACATTCCGGCCCCAGCCGGGGAACATTCAACCAGGCTTTCCATTGTCTGCCATGGCCCTTACGGGACGCTTTGGCTGGTTCCGGGCAATCCGCCCAGCCGCTGC
Source organism: uncultured Hyphomicrobiales bacterium (assembly GCA_903889985.1). Classification (GTDB taxonomy): domain Bacteria; phylum Pseudomonadota; class Alphaproteobacteria; order Rhizobiales; family Beijerinckiaceae; genus Terripilifer. The sequence goes on from CAISZN010000494.1 coordinate 4,709, forward strand.
AACGTATGCATGGCGTCTGGAGGTCTGTTGAATGAATTCCCCTGCCCGAACCGGTCCGATCCTTGTCTGGCTGCGCGACGACCTGCGTCTGGCCGATCAGCCAGCATTGCATGAGGCTGCGGCCAGGGGCGGCGATGTCCTCTGCGTTTACGTGCTTGAACGCGATACGCCAGAAGTCCGGCCTCTTGGCGGTGCATCCCTCTGGTGGCTCCATCACTCTCTGGCGGCCCTTGGGGCCTCCCTGAAGGCCATTGGTGGCCGTCTGGACCTTCTTGAGGGACGTCCGGAGGACCTGATTCCAGCCCTTGCGTGCGCCTGCGACGCAAGAGCCGTCCTCTGGACCCGGCGCTATGATCCCGGACAGGTGGCAGTCGATGGGCGGATCAAGGATTCCCTTAAGCTTCAGGGTCACGCGCCTGAATCCTTCAATGGCCAGCTCCTCCACGAGCCCTGGACCCTGAAGACCAAGACCGGAGGCTTTTTCCGTGTCTACTCACCATTCTGGAGGGCTGCACAGGCATTGCCGCCTCAAGCATCCCCGCTGCCCGCCCCGAAGGTCCTGACGGTGGCAAAATGGCCTGCGCGGGGTCCTCGGACTGTGACCCTTGCAGATCTGCATCTTTTACCCAGCAAGCCAGATTGGGCTGGAGGCCTTCGCGAGTGCTGGACGCCCGGGGAAGCAGGTGCCCGCGACCGTCTTGCCGGCTTCCTGGACGGGGGCATCAGGGGATATGCGGCCAACCGAGACCGACCGGACCTCCCGGCGACATCAGCGCTGTCGCCCCATTTGAGGTTCGGAGAAATCACCCCAAGGCAGATCCTGCATGCTGTTGAACATGCAAATGCCGCCAGTCCGGGGATTGCCAAGGATGCTGACAAATTCATGTCCGAAGTGGGCTGGCGTGAATTTGCCTACCACCTGCTGTTTCATGCGCCCTCCCTCGCGACCGTCAATTTCCAGGAGCGTTTCAATCACTTCCCGTGGCGAGACGGTAGTGAGACAGAACTCGAGGCTTGGCGGCGCGGCCGAACGGGCTATCCGATTGTCGATGCTGGAATGCGCGAGCTCTGGATCACTGGCACGATGCACAACCGGGTGCGCATGATCTGCGCTTCCTTCCTGGTGAAGGACCTGATGGTCGACTGGCGGGTCGGTGAAGCCTGGTTCTGGGACACTCTATGTGATGCCGATGTCGCCAATAATCCGGCAAGCTGGCAGTGGGTCGCCGGCAGCGGTGCCGACGCGGCGCCTTACTTCCGCATCTTCAACCCCGTCCTTCAGGCCATGAAGTTTGATCCGGGCGGATCCTATGTGCGTAAATACGTTCCGGAGCTGGCAAATCTGCCGGACAACTGGATCCATCGCCCATGGGAGGCACCGCTGGCTGTCCTGAAATCAGCCGGAGTCGAGCTACAGCGTGACTATCCCAGCCCGATTGTCGATCACGGCCTTGCAAGGGACCGGGCCCTTGCCGCATTTGCGGTCCTGAAGGGCGATGCCGCCTGACGTTCAACCTGTACCCCGATAGAAAGTGATTTCACGTTCATGCGCATTGCAATTGTAGGTGCCGGCATTTCCGGCATCGGCGCGGCCCTCGCCCTGTCCTTCCAAACGGGGCATGACGTCGTGGTTTACGAGCGCGCCCCGCGCGCCGGAGGCCATTCTGCAACGGTCGACGTGGACTATGATGGCAAGCACATACCGGTCGATACCGGCTTCATCGTTTATAACGAGCATAACTACCCGCTCTTCACGAACATGCTCAAATGGCTCCAGGTCAAGACACAGCCGGCAGATATGAGTTTTGCCGTGTCTGCCGATCAGGGCCGCTACGAATGGTGCGGCCGCGATGAGCGCGCCAAG
>CAISZN010000495.1 GCA_903889985.1 uncultured Hyphomicrobiales bacterium
CTGCAGGACGGGAGCCTCGAACTGATCGGCCAGAAACAGGATCAGGCTGGCCTGCTCAGGCGAGCCGTCGCAATGGGTCGAACAGACTATGCCGCCATCGCCCGGAGCTTCGGCGGGCAGGGGTTCCAAGTGACGTCAGAAACAGAACTGGCTATCGCGTTGCGGTCTGCAGCGGACCTGAATGGCTTTTCTCTGATCGTCTGCGAAATTGCTGATCACGGCTATGCCGGCTGGATTTGACGAGGCAACGAAACGACCAGAAGAAACTTGAGGCCTGGCAAGCATGACTTGTCGAGCCCTGACTTTTGTCATCGAAACGTAATCCATAAATCCTAGCAAAGGGCCTCTGGTAGCGGAAGGCCCCTGACATGAAGCCTCATCACTGGTTGTCGCTTTGCGCAGTCCTGGCCTTGACCTCCGCCACTGCGGCAGCGCGAGACCCGTCCTTTGTCTCCGCAGCTCAATCCGGCTCCGGCCTGATCCTGGCCACCCCGCCTGCGAACGATTCTGATGTCACGCGGCGCGAGCTTGCCGAGTTGCACAGTCTTGAAGCATCCCGCAGCGAGCAGCAATCTGCTCAGGCGATCTGGGATGACAACAACGAGCATATCTTTATTTACAAGACGGTTTTCGGAGATGGCTTCAACGCCGAGAAGCTGCCGACCGTCGCCGCTTTCGGCAAGCGCGTCCGCAATGACGAAGGTATCAACTCGGATGTGCCCAAGCAGGCCTTCCATCGTCAGCGTCCCTATAATCTCGACAAGACCCTGAAACCGATCTGCGCCACCAAGGTTATCGACGATTCCTACCCCTCAGGCCATGCAACCTCGGGCTATCTCCTGGCACTGGCGGTGATTGATCTCGTCCCGGAACGGCGGGACGACATTCTGGCAAGGGCAGAAAATTACGCCTTCAATCGCCTGATCTGCGGGGTGCACTATCGCAGTGACGTGGAGGCCAGCAAGCTTCTGGCCTTTACCGTCCATGCGATCATGAAGCAGAATCCCCAGTATCAGCTGGAAATGGCTGCAGCCCGCGCGGAACTCCGCAACAGCCTCTCCCTCAAATAATTCCACCGTCCGAGGGGCGGTCGAAGTCGTTTTGGGCCGTTCCCGGCAGCGCACAAAGGCTTGCCTGCAGACATGAATATATCGCGTGACCATTATGATGCTGGTGAGATCGTCCTTCATTGGATGATCGCGGTCCTGGTTCTTGTTGTTGGCGCCATCGCGCTCCTTTGGGGCAGCTTTCGCCCCTACAAACCCATGATGCTGAACCTCCACGCGCTGCTGGGCCTGCTGATGTATGCCTTGATTCTTCTCAGGAGCATCCGCAGGCTCATGCGACCTGCCCCCCGACCTGCGGATGGCGTAAGCGCTCTCTCGGTGGCACTCGCCTCGGCTGTCCACAGCCTGCTCTATTTTTTCCAGATCGCCATTCCCGTGATCGGCCTCGTGAGCTTCATCTGGCACGCGCGAACATTTGATCTGGGATTTTTACAATTCACGCCAGTTGTCTCAGCTCAGAAGGCTATTTATCAGCCGACCCAAAACCTCCATGTCTGGCTCTCATATGCCTTCATGGCGCTGATTTCCCTGCATATTCTTGCCGCCCTCTGGCATCAGTTCGTCAAGCGCGACGGGGTTCTGTCGCGCATGCTTCCAGCGCTGCGGGCGCAGCATTGAGCTGTCATAAACTGTGGGCTTGAAGCCACACCGTCGCTGGAAACAGTCCCGAACGGCGCGCGCTCTATCTCCTTGATCGCCGCTACATAAAGATGTCACGCCAGTGTCACCTACTCAAATTAGCTCCAAGTCAGCGCTGCCTAGAAGGCGCGAAGATAAACATTAGCGGGGCTGTCTGATGAATACGGGTACACGTGCTTTCCGCGCGGCGCTTATGCTTGCCGTGTCAACCTCCGTTCTGCTCGCCCTCTCCCCTGAGGAAGTGGCAGCGCAGAGCTCAGATCTGGGATCCGTGACCGTTTCCGGTGCGCCCAAGCCGGCTCCGCGCCGCAAGGCCGCCCCGCAGAAGCGCCGCCCGGCAGCTGCCAGCAGCCAGTCCCGTCCGGCCAGCCGCACTGCCGCCCCTGCGGTCGCGACAGGCCTTCCGATTTCCTCGAATGCCGCGATCGGCTCGAATGCTCCGGCTGGCAGCGCGCCAGCGCTCGCCGTCGGCCAGGCTCCGCTCACCGCGACGCAGCCGACCTCAGTGGTCAGCGACAAGATCCTTCGCGACGTGGTCAAGCCGACCGGCGACTATAACGAGACCGCGAAGTTCACCCCCGGCTTCGTTACCAACAACACGAACGGCACCGGCGACTCGAAGAGCGGCTGGCGCGGCTATCAGGATGGTCAGTTCAACGTCACCTTCGACGGAATTCCGTTCGGCGATGCGAACGATCCGAGCCATCACTCGGCTGCCTATTTCCCGGGTGCCTTCCTCAGCCGCGTCACCATTGATCGCGGCCCGGGTGATGCCTCGCAGATCGGTTATGCTCCCTTCGGCGGAACGCTCGGCCTCTGGTCGCTGGCACTGTCCGACCGTTTCGGCGGATCGGTCGAGGGGTCCTACGGCAATTTCAACACCTACACGCTGAATGTCACTGGCCAGTCCGGCAAGGTGCTTGGTGGTGATACGCGCGCGGTCGTGTCCGTCCAGAAGATCCACACCAATGGCGTCATTAGCTATGGCACCAACGATCAGACCCAGGGCCTGCTCAAGATCGAAAAGAAGTTCGGCGACCTGACGGTCACGGCCTTCGCGACCGGTGGTACTGAAAACTATAACAACGTCAATGCGATCACCTATTCGCAGTGGCAGACCTATGGCAAGAACTACGGCCAGGTAAACGGCAATCCGAACACCCAGCAGTATGTCGGATACAACAACTCCCACAAGGCCACCGACCTCGAGTACCTGAAGGCGCAGGGCGACATCGGCCTCTTCCACTTCGATAATACGCTCTACACCTATTCCTACTACTACCCGCAGTATCAAACGAACGGCGCCGATCAGTCGATTGAAGGCATTGCCAGCATCGCCAATGGCGGTACGCTGGTCAAAACGCCCTACCCGGGTAAGGGCATGCCGGGCAGCACGTCCTACACCTATCCGGTTCCGAATGGCGATGTGACGGGCTACAACAAATACAACAACTACCGCGCGTTCGGTGACGCGCTGCGCCTGAGCCACGATTTCACTGAGCCCTATTTCGCGGGCCAGCTGCGTGCGGGTCTGTGGTACGAGCACATCAGCAACGACCGCTATCAGCAGTACTGGGACTACACGACCAACACCAGCTACCAGACGATCGGTGCCGCTGCGGGTATCCCTGCCAATGCGTCCTACAAGCTGTTCCTGACGTCGAAGCTGACGACGGCTGAGCCCTACATCGAATACGAGTGGCACCCGACTGATCGGCTGTCGATCACGCCTGGCTACAAGTATGTGAGCATCACCCGTGATCACGAGGCGACCGTCAACCAGACGACGCTGCTCCCGGTAAACTTCTCGAAGACCTATACCGCGAACTTGCCATACCTGACGGCTCGCTATCAGGTGAACAACGAGATCTCGGTCTATGCCCAGGCTTCGAAGGGATACCTGATCCCGACCGTGTCGGCCTTCTATGTTCTGGACCCGTCCACCTCGACGATCTCGCCCCAGACCACGACCAACTTCCAGGTTGGCGGTGTGTTCAAGTCGAACCAGTTCACCCTGTCCGGCGCGCTCTACCGGATTGAAGCGAACAACTTCCCGATCACCAACACGGTCAACGGCCTCACCTACTACCAGAATGGTGGTTCGGCCCGTTACCAGGGCGCGGAAATCGAAGGCACCTATGCCATCGGTCATGGCCTTGCTTTCTACGCCAGCGGTGCACTGATCCAGGCGAAGTTCATCAAGGGTGCCAATACGGGCCTGCGCATCGGCGACGCCCCCAGCTACACGGCTGCTGGTGGTCTGGTCTATGATGACGGCATGTTCTTTGGATCGTTCCTGACGAAATTTGTCGGCGACGCATACGGCAGCGGTGGCCAGCAGCTGGCCTCCGCCACGCTCAATCCAAGCCTGAATCACATCGGTGGGTGGAACTCGACCGACCTCGTGATGGGTATCCGCACCGACGTGCTCAAGAAGATGGGCTTCGGCGAAAGCGCCGAGGTCAAGTTCGGTGTCAACAACATGTTTGACAACCGCAACATCACTGCCATCGGCGGCACCCCATCCGGGCTGACCGCTGCCGCCGCGACATCGCTGACCTATTCGTTCATGCCGTCGCGGACCATCTTTGCCGGTGCGAAGATCAACTTCTGATCTTTCAAGAAAACACAAGTGACATTGGGCGGACCGGGATCATTTCCCGGTCCGTCAGATTTAGAAGGGTAAGCATGGAAAGCCTGAGCCTCTCTCCCGTCGGTTTGTTTCTGCAGGCTGGCCCTGTCGGCAAGACGGTCATCATCCTGCTGGGCATTGCGTCGATCTGGTGCTGGTATCAGATCTTCGACGGATGCATCGGGCTTGTCCGCCTTGGTGGATCGCTGCGACGCGCACGTAACAACCGCGGTGGCGGGCTTCTGGATGGCGTGGTCCAGGCAGGGGTCATCGCCGGGCGGGAACGGTTTGGTGACGAGAGCACTGGCGACATTCGCCAGCGCATGATTGAAGCCATGAATCGTGAAGCGCGCCGTGTCATTTCCAACATCGAAGGCGGCCTCCCAAACCTCGCCGTCATCGCATCGGTTGCGCCGTTCGTGGGCCTGTTCGGGACGGTCTGGGGCATCATGGCGAGCTTCACCGCGATCGCCGATGCAAACGACACAAGCCTGGCTGTGGTGGCGCCCGGCATTGCCGAGGCTCTCGCAACGACGGCCTTTGGTCTTGCGGCTGCGATTCCGGCTTCGATCGCCTATAGCCGCCTTGGGTCCGCATTTGCAGCCAAGGCCGTCGACGTCAGCAACTATATCGAAGAGGAAGCACTGGCCCTGCTGCGCGGCACTCCCCCGGCGGAGGCTGGCTGATGGCCTTCTCGGCTCAGAACCACGGACCGGGGCCGCACCGGCCGCTTGCGGAAATCAATGTGACGCCGCTCGTTGACGTCATGCTGGTGCTTCTGATCGTCTTCATGATCACCGCACCCATGTTGACGACCGGTCTCAAGATGGACCTGCCGCAGGCCAAGTCTGCAGTCGTGATCAAGCCAAAGCCGCCACTGGTGATTTCGATCTCAAAGGACGGCAAGTTCGCGGTCGATGCAGACGAGATCACGTCCGAAAGCATCCTGGCTGTCGTTCAGACGCGAATGGAAGGCGACAACAAGAGGGTCATCCAGATCCGCGCTGATCGCGCGGGATCCTATGGCCCGGTGATAGAGCTGGTCGACCGTCTGGTGGCCAATGGCTTTACGCATGTTGCGCTTATCTCCGATCCGAAATCCCGTGCAGCCGGGAAGCCTTTGGCCAATGCCGCCGCCTCACCAGCTCCAACTCCTTAGAGGTTAGAAATGTCCAATTTCGGTCGTCCGATTTGGTCCGTTCTCCTGCGGGGGACGTTCCTGGTAGCTTCCATCGGTCTGCATGGCCTGGCCTTTGCCGCCTTCCTGCCACGTGCTGTGGACCAGGATGCGCCCATTGAAGGGCTTGAACTGAGTCTTGCGCCGCCTCAGGGTGAAACAATCGCCGAGGAGAAGGACGCGGTCGACAGCAGCGCACAGGCCGAGACCACAGCATCCATCCAGAAAGAACTGCCGCCCCCGCCACCTGACCCAGTTCAGGAATTGGTCGAGGCCGCAAAGGTTGACGCTCCTGAAGCGGAGGTGATGGAAGCGGCCGTGAAGCCCCCGGAGGTCACGCCGCCAGTCGAGCCTCCGCCGCCGGAACAGAAGCCCGAAACACCCATCGAGAAGGTCGACGTCGCACCAGCAGCTCAGGCAACCGCTGCCGCCGAGGAAACCTTTGCACAGCGAAATATCGGCGTGGAGAACGGCCTGCGCGAGGGCGGGGGCGTCACCAAGGCTGCCTATGCTGCTGCGGTGAAAAAGGAAATCACGAAGAATCGTCGGCGCGCTGCGGGTTCTCTGCACGGCACGGTGAATGTCAGCTTTGTCATTGGCCCCATCGGAAAGGTCGAGACAATCCAAATCGTCAAGGCTGTGAGCCCGTCTCTTGATGAAACAGCCCGCAGTATCGTTGCCTCAATCCAGGTTCCTCCGCCTCCGGGGGGGACCTTTGCCGGGACGATTGCAATCAAATTCGAATGACAGGATGCGTCAGGGGGGCCCTTGCTGTGAGCAATTGGCCAATGCAAATGAATGGGATGCAGATTTCAGCAACGCATCATCCAGCGGTGCATTGACGTGGGACGGTGATCGATCATTGATCCCACTGACGCGCTGGCGGTTGTCCTTATTTAGCCGCGGCCAATATCACTTGGGCTTGAAGGCCACCTAACGGCGACCTGCCCAGCGAAATCCTGCCACCATATCCCTCGACTAGTTCCCGGACGATTGCGAGACCAAGGCCGCTCCCGGGCCGGCGTTCATCAAGCCTTTCCCCGAACTTGAAGGCCTGCTCAATGCTTTCAGCGTTCATGCCGGGGCCGTCATCATCGATCAAAATGACAACGGATCCATGATCCAATCTGGTTTCAAGGCAGACGCAGCTCTTTGACCACTTCCCGGCATTGTCGAGGAGGTTCGCGATAATCTCGTCAAAGTCCTCCCGATCGCATTTCACGAAAGGGCACTCTTCTGACAGTTTGACGGAAAAGGTTCGTTCCGTATGGATTTGTGAAAGAGCAGAAATGACATTCTGAACAGATGTAGCAATATCCGTTGATGTCACGATGGCTCCACTGTGAGATGCCGATCTGATTTTGGCAATGTGGTAGTCAATAATCTCGCGCATTCGCTCGCTTTGTCGGACCAAATTCGCAGCCTCGTCAGACTTGGTCTCGTGATGCAATTGCGACGCAATGTCCAGGGCGATGGCCAAGGGCGTCTTCAAGGCATGCGCCAGATTTCCTGCCTGCACGCGAGATCGATAGATATGAGCTTGGTTGACCTCGATCAACTCATTGATGCTGCTGACAACCGGCTCAAGTTCCGTTGGGAAGTTCGCTGGAATTCGCGCTGTGAGGCCGCTGCGCGCGTCGCCTACGGATTTTCGCAGCCGAACCAGAGGAAGAAAACCTATCAGGCCAAGGCCAAAGGTTCCGATGATCATGCTTGAGCCGACGACCGCCATTGCGATTGCCGTAAAGCGTTCAAAATCGGCACTGAGTGCAGCAATATATCTTTTGTCGGTTCCGATCCCGACGCGAACCCATTGCGCAAGTTCTGAATTCCGGAAGGCTTGTTCCAGTAACACAAGGTCACCGCTGGGCCCCGCGACAATTCTGGTTTGAGTCGAGTCGTGCGACAACTCTTGAGACGACAAATGCAGGCTTTCGGACCCAAGCGATGGGGACCGCAGAATTTCACCCCTGGCATTTTCGATTTGCCAATAATATCCGGAAAGGTCGACAGAAAAACGCGGATCGCTCAATTGTCGCCGAATCGAAAGAAGGCCTGCCTTGTCCAGCCTCACCAGATTCATCAGTTCGCTGAAATGCTCTTCCCTCTCCTCTGCAAAGGTTGCATCGGACTGCCGCAGGAACATGACGGACAGCGTGAGCCAGGTGACAGTCAGCAGGGCGCCGTTCCAGACAAACGACAAAAGAAGCAAGCGAAACAACATGCTTCGATGGACAATTCGCCACTTATTCAGAAATCTGGTAGCCAAAGCCGCGCACCGTTTTGATGATATTTTTGCCCAGTTTACGCCGCAGACGTGCAACGTAAACCTCTATCGTATTGGACCCTCGGGCGTCTTCCGAATCGTAAATCTCCGAGACCAGGTCGCTTTGCTGGATGACTCGACCCCGTCTCTCATGGAGAAATTTCAAGATTTTGACCTCGGTTCCGGTCAAGGGAATCGTTTGATCTCCGCGACAAGCAGCTCCCGCCGAAGGGTCGATGCTGAACTCTCCAACCGCAAAACCCTGACTGCTGCCAGTGGAACGTTGGCGCCTGAGAACGGCATTGACCCGTGCGATGAGTTCCTCTGAATAGAATGGCTTGGCCAGATAATCATCAGCGCCGGCATTGAGGCCGCGCACGCGCTCACTCCAGCTGTTTCGAACCGTCAGAATGATGACGGGCAAATCGATACCCGAATTTCGCCATTTCTTGAGGACGTCGAGGCCGGACATGATCGGGAGTCCAAGGTCAAGGATCACCGCATCGTAGGAATTAGTGGAGCCCAGGAACCATCCCCGCTCGCCGTCTTCAGCTCGCTCAACATCAAAGCCACCGCCAACAAGAGTCTTTTGAACCCGGGCAGCCAATTCGTCATCATCTTCAACTAAAAGGATGCGGATGTCGGGTACTCTCAAATTGAAGTGTGGATCCCAAGGATTGCCTATGTATCGACTTCCTTACACAGATCAATGAGTCCATTTTCCGAGTTTGAAAAGGGGATCTCGCCAGCTTGGCGAGACCCCCAGTTTTGATCAATGGAGGGGGGCATCCACGATCAAAGTGCCACCATGGCCGTCCGAAATGGCATTGAAGGCAGAGCCAACAATCTGACCAACCAGATGAATCTGCGTCTGGAAGACGCCATTCGCATAGATGTTCAGGTCGCCGGCAGACGCCCCGGAACTGCTGAACGAGACCTTCGTGTTGGCAGCAAGAGCCAGACCCGAAATATCAATGACGTCATTGGTATTGAAGTTCTGGATCGTCGAGCCGTTGAAGCTCTTCGCTGAGTCGACATAGGTGGTGACGCCCGACCCGAACCCAAAGAAGGTCTGGTCGCCTGTGCCACCCGTCAGTGTCTGGCCAGCGGCACCAGCGTGGATCTTGTCGTTGTTGCCTGCGCTCAGGTCATTGATGACAAGGCCGCTGATCGCATTGGCCGTGAAGTTATAGGCCGAACCGGCTGATGCCAGGTCGACGCTGGCGATATGGGTGATGTTGCTGCCCATCACTTCCGTACCGCCGCCGCTGACGACCAGCTTCGAAACGCCGGTGCCGCCGTCAATGGTCGCACCGATCGTGGTTGCCTTGACATTGAATATGTCATTGCCGCCGCCACCAATCACCGTTTCATTGACGGAACCAAGTGTCACCGTATCGTTGCCGGTTCCAAGCTTGATGATGCTGGCATCATTGGCCCCAATGATCGTGATTCCAGCGCCCGATGCTGAACTGCTGGCAACATTCACGGTGAGATTGAGGCCGCTGCGCAGCGTAACCGTCTGGGCGCCGGCGCCAATGCCCTCTTGTGCCTGCAGAACCTCGATGTTTGTGAGGGTCGTCGGGCTTGCGAGGTTGAAGGTGCCGCCGCCGCTCAGGAGCAGCGTATCATTGCCGGCAGAGCCGTCGATGATGTCGCCCTTCGAGAGGGTATTTGTGAGGGCGACAAAGGTGTCGTCCCCTGCCGTTCCGGTGAAATTGTCGACCTTGGTCATCAGGTTGTAGGACGATCCACTTCCCGACGAGGACGGAGCGCTCACACTTGCCGAACCTGACGCCGTCGCGCTGGCCGTGCCATCCACATCTGTCAGTTTCACAGAGATGGTGTCGGAGCCGACGCCAGTATAGGCATGCGTTCCAGCAACCGAGATGACGCCATTTGTGATGCTGACAACACCGGTGCTCGTAGTGGAGTCGCCCCAATTGATGGTGGCAGCCAGATCACTGGCAGTCACGCCTGCATAGCTGTCAGTGAAGGTTGCTAAGGTTCCAGAGAATGCCTGGCCGGTCGTTGCCGTGAAAGCAGCAGCGGACTTGACGGACAGAACATCGGCCTCAGTGACAGCCAGGGTGCCGCCAACAGTTGAAATCACGCCATCGGCAGTCCTGGTCAAAGCGACCGTGTAGGCCTGGCTGCTCTCATCCGCGTAGGTTGGTCCCGTTCCTGCCGCAACGGTGAACGAACCCACCGAACCACTCACGACGCCAACACTCTTGGAGCCATCCGCCCAGGTGATATTGGCTGTATAGCTGGCAGCCGTGGTCGTGAGGTCCGTGTCGTGGAAGGTCGCGATCTTGGCGCCAGCCAGGGAGGTCCCTTCGGCAACCGTGCCACTGGCTGATCCCGAGATCACGCCCACAGGCACCGCCGTGATATTGGCAGTACCGGTCGCCGTGGCGACGGCTGTTCCATCGATATCACGGATGGTGACTGACACTGCGTCGGTGCCGGCCGCAGCATAGGTATGCGATCCGACGACTGACAGGACACCGTTGGCGTTCGAAACAGTGCCGGCGCTGGTCGAGCCATCACCCCAGGTGATCTGCGCGGAGAAGTCGCTGGCCGTGTTCGCCGTATAGGTGTCGTTGAACGCCGCCACCGTGACGTTTGTCAGGGCCTGCCCTGCCTTTGCAGCGAGATTCGGCGCGGCGTTGACGGTGAGCGTGTCGCCTTCCGCCGCGGCGACTATCCCCGATACGGAAAGAACCGCACCGTCCGAGACATGGGTGATCGCTGTCGAAGCCGCAAAGCTGCCTTCGGTTGCGTAGATGTGTCCGCTCGCCGGAGCGACGCTGAACACGCCGTTGGAGCCAGAGACGACACCGGCGCTTGTTGTTCCGTCACCCCAGTTGATGAGGGCTGTAAAGGCGCTCGCCGTCTCAGAGAGGTTAGTATCAGCAAAAGTTGCCACCGGTCCGCTCGTGGCGGTGCCTTCTGTCGCTGCGCTCAGGGCAAAGCTGCCCGTCAGGGTGCTTGCGGGGGCAGCCTGACCCAGAGTGATGTTGGTTCCACCGGCACCATCACTGACGGTCTTGAACGTGGCGCCGGCATAATTCCCGGCGAGATTCAGGGTCAGTGCTGGGTTGCTGGCGGACGTGACATGAAGGGCGCCATTCGACCATGTTGCGCCAGTGGCGACATAGCCAGCCAGATCGATCGTATTACCGGTCTGGAACCCGGAAACAGTCGCAGCGAAGGTGCTGGCTGCATCGAGCTTGAGGAGATCAGACTGGCCATCGGAGAAGACGACCTTGTCGGTCGCCGCGACGCTGTTTCCAAATTCGGCGATGCCGCCGGAGCCGATCGAAACGGTGCCGGCTCCCGTTGTCGTCGTCGACACCAGGAGATGGTCACCGGACGTCACATTGACCGAACCATCGTTCTGGAAATTCGTCGTTGCAATGGTCATTGAGCCGCCCGTCGCCGCGGCGGAAATGACGCCCTGGTTGATCAGGACATCGGTGACCGATGGGTCGCCAATTCCGTCAAACGACACACTTCCATCGGTTTGATGGATGACAGCGCCGGTCCCCAGCGTCAGAGCAGCAGAGGTATAGGTCAGGCCCCCAGTGAGACCCGACGTTGGCGATGACACAACCGCAATATGCTGGCTGGTTCCACCGACGTTGATTGTCCCCTGTCCAAAGGTCTGCGACTGAATGAACTCAACCGTGTTGCCGCTACCCGAAACATTGATCGTGCCGTTGCCTGTAATGGCGGATGTCGCAGGACCATCGAATGCGATATACCCAGCCGTAACGTTGATCGTCCCGTTGTTCACAAATCCCTGTGAAGCCAGTCCAATGCCGCCAGCATCGTTGATCGTGCCATTATTGACAAAGCTATTGAAGCCCGTGAGGCCGATCCCGCCACCGTTGGAGGCTGAGATCAAACCATTGTTGATGATGTCGTTTGCTTCGACCGTATAGCCAGATGTACTCGCGTTGATGAGGCTGCCATTGTTGGTGAGCGTTCCTCCCATCGCTGTAATCAGCCCGGACGCGTATCCCTGGAGCGCCTCGATCGTCCCGTTGTTGGTCAGGTTTGTACCCTGAATAAATTCGAAGCTTGAGGTTGCTGCGGCGGGGTTTCCGCCATTGAACGAGACAACTGCCGCGCTCCCGAGGGTCAGATTGTCGAAGCTCAGTGAGGCTATCGTATTGTTTGCAGTGCCCATCGCGACTTGAACGTTGTCGAGGGTATGGGTCCCGGTTTCATGCAGTGTCGCGCCACCGGCGATGGCGATGCTGCCCGTGGGCGTCGAGAATGCAAGGCTGCCCGCCGTGTCGATGTTCACGGTTCCGGCTGCGATATTCAAAGGGCCAGCAAGCGTCAGTGTTCCGCTATCGACCAAAGTAGCCGTTGTGTCATTTAAGGTGAGCGAGCTGGCCTGCGCGATACCACTGATCGTGGCTGTATATGTGCCGGGCGCATTGATGGTCACAGTGTCTGCTGAACCTGGAAGAAGACCTCCCGTCCAATCAGCGGTGTTTGACCAATCGCCACTGACTCCGGCTTTCCAATTGATCGCGCCCATCAGATTCTCTCCGAAAATTGTCTGGTCTTTTGTCCAGTGATTTTCGGGTAGCAACCCAACCTGAAAACGAGCTGAAAAATAATTAGAGATCGGTCTAAATGATGAGGGCGCGACCTTTTAACTCGCTCGTCTCAAATTCGAGACAGCTTTGTACGTATCCATAAGTATTACCCAAGGACGAATATTTCAAACGGCTCTTATGACGATGGACCGGTGTGCGTTTTGATTCATAAGCCTGATCAGATGAATAGATGTAGGAAGGCGGGGCTCTCAGCTTCGGCCGCCTCTGGTTGAAGTTCAATTGCTGACGCGCGCGGCGGCGGGCAAAATGAATCGAACTCCGAACATCCGAATGAACTAGTTGTTCGATTTGAGTCTGATTATCGCCATTGATGATGCGAAAGTCTTAGATGCTATCTATCTCTCGAGAGAGAGAAAGCGCAAAGACTTTGTTTCGTCTGCGGATCAGGAGGCGTTTGCTGCGGCCGAAGTTATCATCGCCTCGACATCGGCGAGTGATGGAAGGCTTGCTTCATTGCCCAGATGTTGAATGGCGTGCGCGGAAGCCGCCCTGGCAAATTCAAAATGGCCTTCCCATCCCGCTTCAGGCCGTGCCATGGCCGAGTAGATATAGGCGCCATGAAACACGTCGCCGGCGCCATTCGTATCAATGACGTTCTCTTTCGGAATGCTGAGGGCCGGCATGGCCTTGATGCCCGAACCCCGCTCGTACCAGAGGATGCCCTTCTCGCCCATGGTGACTGCGCCAACAACGCAGCCGCGGCTTTTCAGGAAGTTGAGCATCTCGTGAGGTTCAAAATCCATCTGTTCGCACAGTCGCTCGGCGACGACAGCGACGTCGATCCACTTGAGCAGCTCGAGCGTGTTCTCACGCATGCCGCCGCCGTCGAGAGAGGTGAGGATCCCTGCCTCCCGGCCTGCCCTGGCAAAGTGTATGGCGGCATCGGGCAGGTGACCGTCGAGATGAATGGCGCGGCAATGATCCAGCGACAGCAATGGGAAGGGATGCAGGAATTTGTCATCACGACAGCGCACGATCGCCCGCTTGCCATCCTTGGGGATGATGAAGGACAGCGACGAATCTCGCACCTTGCGGGCATGTAACGGGATTGCGTAGCGGCGTGCCATGTCTACGAACATATGCCCGAGCCAATCATCGGCCATGGTGCAAAGGAGGTCTGGCTTGATCCCGAGTTTCGCGCAACAGAAGGCGGCCGTTACGGCATTTCCCCCGAAAGAGACAGCGAACTTTTCAGCGACGGTCTTGTCGTCGCCTGTGGGAAGCGCGTCGGTAATCAGGGTGACGTCGATATAGGTATGCCCGATGAACAATGCATCCATGATCTGCCTCGCTTCGCACTTGATCAGCCACTGTTGCGCAAACCTGCAGCGATGCCGTTAATGGTCAGGTGCATGGCCTCGACCACGCGCTCATCATGATCACCTGCCCGGTACCTGCGCAAGAGCTCCAATTGGACGTGGTTGAGCGGATCGATATAGGGGGAGCGGTCGCTCAGGGCCTTTGCCAGCTCCTGATTCCCTTCCAGAAGGGTCCGCTGCTCGAGAATGGTCAATAAGCCGCTGCGTGCCTTCTCCCATTCGACGGTGAGGCGTGCGAAAATGGTCTCGCGCAAGTCTTTGTTCTCGACCAGATCCTTGTGGCGTGAGGCGATGCCGAGATCGCTCTTGGCGAGGACCATTTCCATGTTCGAGAGCAGCGTCTGGAAAAACGACCATTCCCGGGCCATGCGCTGAAGCGTTTCAAGGCCTCCGTTCGGATGCGTCCTGACGTAGATCTCGATCGCCGACCCAACGCCGTACCAGGCTGGCAGCATGAGGCGGCACTGGGCCCAGCCAAAGACCCACGGGATAGCGCGAAGATCCTCGATCTTCGTCGATTTCTTGCGCGAGGTGGGCCGGCTGCCGATATGCAGGTTGGCAATTTCGCTAATGATGGTCGATTCCCAGAAATAGGTCTCGAACCCGGGTGTTCCATAAACGAGGTCGCGATAAGCCTGAAACGCGCTCTCCGAGAGTTCATCCATCACCTCGATGAACTCCGCAGGCTGGGTCACGCCCTGCCGATGGGAAACCATCTCCTGGAAAACCGCAGCCACGAGCAGCTCCAGATTGTAGCGACCAGCTTCCGGATTGAGGAACTTCGCGGCGATCACTTCGCCCTGTTCGGTAATCCGAATGCCAGCCTGCATGGCGCCGGCCGGTTGCGCGAGAATCGCATCAAAGCTGGGGCCTCCTCCACGTCCGACCGAACCGCCGCGACCGTGAAAGAAGCGAAGCCGCACATCATACTTCCGGAAGACCTCGATCAGCTTCAGTTCTGCCTTATAGAGCTCCCAGCCCGAGGTGAGGTAGCCGCCATCCTTGTTGCTGTCGGAATATCCAAGCATGACCTCCTGAAGCCGCCCACGGCTTTCAATGAGCTTCATATAGGCTGGGGTTGAGAAGAGAGATTCCATGATCTCGGCACAATTGCGGAGATCGCCGATCGTCTCGAACAAGGGAACAATGTTCAGGCTGGCCTGCCCGGAAATGGGATCATAGAGCCCAACCTCCTTCAAAAGCGTAGCGGCCTCAAGCACGTCCGAGACGCTGCAGCAGTTCGATATGACATAGTTCGGGATGGCATTTGCACCATAGAGCTTGTGCAATTGGGCTGCAGTTCTGAAGACGTCGAGCTCGCCCTGTGTTTCCGCGTCGTAGTCGACAAAGTTTGAGACGAGTGGACGTGGTGTCGACAGTTCCTTGAGCAGGAAAATCTGCCGTTCTCCTTCGGTCATAGCAGCATAGTCAATTCCGCAAGCCCTGCAGATGGCTTCCAGGGTTCTCTGGTGAATGGCGGAATTCTGCCGGAGGTCAATGCTCGCGAGATGAAATGAAAAGACATCCACCGCACGCTTCAGCGAGCGCAGTCGCCCTCTTGCGATATGGCCGGATCCATTCGCCATCAACGAGCGGTAGAGGATATCGAGATCCGCGCTGAACTGCTCCGCCGTTTCATATGGCTCGACGGGCAAGGTCTCATGACGTGTCGTGACCTTCTGGTTCATATGCGCGGCTGTGGCGACCAGCCGCGCATATATTCCAACAACTGCCTGGCGATAGGGTTCTGCCGCGCGTCGTGGTGATGCATCGCCCAATTGCTTCAGGAATTTTGCGAGTTGAGACGAAATGCTCACATGGGAGCGATCGAGAGACAGTTCGGCGCCAAGGGCATGGAGCTCATCGAGATAGAATTGCATGACACATCGGTTCTGCACCTTCATGGTGTGCAGCAAGACCTCTGCCGTGACATTTGGATTGCCGTCACGATCGCCCCCAATCCAGCTCCCCATGCGCAGGAAAGGCGGCAGCTTGAAATCAATGCCCTCCCATTCCCCCGCAAAGAGCTTGTCCTCGATCTCCGCATAGACATTCGGAATTTCCCGAAGCAGGGTCTGATCGTAATAAGAGATTCCGTTGCTGACCTCGTCGATGACGGATGGTTTGCCGCGGCGCAGAATGCTGGTCTGCCAGACCGCCAGAATGGCAGCGTTCAGGTCAGCTTCCGCCTTGGCAGCCTCCCGTGGGGTCAGGACCATCCGGTCCCTCTCTCCGAGAATTGCAGCAATCTGCATTTCCCGATCCAGGATGCTTTTGCGGCGGACTTCGGTCGGATGGGCGGTCAGGACCGGGCAGATCAGAATGGAGTCGAGCCAGCCCTGCAACTGTTCATGCGGCAGGTCGAGCTCCCGAATGAGGGCCATGCTGGCTTCGAAAGCGCCGGACTCCCCAGCATGTTCGCGCATGTTCTTGCGGCGCGTCCGCAAGGCATTCTGGTCTTCCGCAATATTGGCAAAGTGGGAGAAGATCGTAAAAGCCCGAACAATATCGATGGTTCGGTCATGAGACAGGTTGTCCAGGACATTCTCAAGCTCGCGCCGACGCGAGAGGGTGCCATCCCGACGGAAGGCTACCGAGGCCTTGCGGATCTGCTCGACGATGCGGAAGACGTCGTCTCCCCTTTGCTCCTTGATGATGTCACCCAGGAGTCGCCCAACGAGGCGTATGTCCTCACGCATGGCGCCGTCGCCGGTTATCTTCTTCGCGTTCAAGGGACGACCTCCGGACCAAATCCTGAGCAATCCCCAACGTCACCCGCGCTCCATGCCGTCGTTTTGCTCTCAGGAAAGCAGAAGCACCAACTGTGCCAATCAGAAGGTATCCAAATCAGGGCGTTCTGCTTAAAAGTTAATCGTCCTTGCCTACCCAGGCTGCTGAGGGGGCGTTTCGGTCAGGGCGGCGCCGTGAGAGGGTGCAGAGTGGCCCTATGAAGCCCCTTTGGTTGGTCTCCTTTCAGCCTTCCCGCCTTCCGGAGGGGCGGCCGCCTGTCGAAAGAAAGAGAGGGTGCTGTGGCGAATTCAGAGGCCGGTGCCTGTCTCTCAAGGCGGGTTGGCTCGATCCCTGCTACGGTCACTGGAGGTGTCGACCCTGTCGTTGGCAGGCATGCGGGAGATTTTTTCCAAGGGAGGCCAATTGGCAAATCGTGGCGTCGGCACAAAGCCAAGTTGAGATGAGTGCAAGGCGAAGACCTTAAAAATCGAGCGCAGACAAACGGAAAGCCTGCATGAACAGCCCATCCGAACAGACCGACCAAATCTCTGTGAATGCCATCGAAGTCCCGGGGCCGCCCGCCCGGCTCAACGATGTGGCGTCCCTGAAGAACGACCTTCTGGCCAAGCTGTGCTACGGCCTTGGAAAGGATCCGATCGTCGCGCGGCCCCACGACTGGTTGACAGCGGCCATTCTCGTCGTGCGGGACCGTCTGATTGAACGCTGGATGGAATCGACCCGCGCCAGCTACGCTTCGGGTGCCAAGCGGGTCTACTACCTGTCCCTGGAGTTTCTCATTGGCCGGCTGTTGCGCGACGCTATGGGCAACCTGGGCATTACCAGTACCCTTCGCGCGGCCCTCGCTGAATTGGGTCAGGATGTCGACCTGCTGTCGGAATTGGAACCCGATGCCGCTCTCGGCAATGGTGGCCTGGGCCGCTTGGCGGCCTGCTTCATGGAAAGCATGGCGACCCTGAATATCCCGGCCTATGGCTATGGGATTCGCTATGAGCATGGCCTTTTCAGGCAAAATATTGTCGACGGCCGGCAGGAGGAGGTCCCCGAGGACTGGCTTGCGCATGGCAATCCCTGGGAGTTTGAACGACGGGAGGCGCGCTACGCCATTGGCTTTGGGGGCTATGTCCAAAGCGAGGAAAAGCCCGACGGCAAGACGCTCACGAGCTGGGCGCCGGATGAAAAGCTTTTTGCTGTGGCCTATGACCATCCCATTGCCGGCTGGCGTGCCAAGCGGGTCAACACCCTGAGGCTCTGGAGCGCACAGGCGACGGACCCCATCTCTCTCGATCTGTTCAATGCCGGTGACCATCTGGGCGCCCTGAGAGCGTCAACAGCGGCCGAGACAATCACTCGAGTGCTCTATCCGTCCGATGCCGGCACGGCTGGACAGGAGCTGCGCCTGCGCCAGGAATATTTTTTCACCTCTGCGTCCCTGCAGGACATCCTGAGGCGGCACAAGCAGCAGTTCGGCTCACTCGCGAACCTGCCGGAAAAGGTCGCCATCCAGCTGAACGACACTCATCCTGCAGTCGCTGTCGCGGAACTGATGCGTCTGCTGATGGATGAAAATGGCCTTGACTGGGATGTTGCCTGGAAACTCACGCAGGGTTCGATCGCTTATACCAACCACACGCTCTTGCCCGAAGCGCTGGAAAGCTGGCCGGTGCAACTGTTCGAACGCATGCTGCCGCGTCATATGCAGATCATCTATGGCATCAATGCTCGCGTCCTGGCGGAAGCCAATGTGAAGCTTGGCGAAGGATCGCTCAACGCAATTTCCCTCATCGACGAGCACAATGGTCGCCGCATTCGCATGGGCCATCTCGCTTTTGTCGGCGCGCACAAGGTCAATGGTGTTTCCGCCCTGCATTCAAATCTGATGAAGGAAACTGTCTTCCAGAACCTTCATGCGCTCTATCCTGACAGGATCGTCAACAAGACAAACGGAATTGCGCCACGCCGATGGCTGTTTGAAGCCAATTGGCAGCTCATAAACCTGATCACGGAGACCATTGGCCCGGAGGTTCTGGACGATCTTGATCGCCTGCGCGATCTTGAGCCCTTCGCGAAGGACGCAGCCTTCGTCGAGAAGTTTCGTGCGGTGAAGCGCGCCAACAAGGTGCGGCTGAGCAATGTGATCCGAAACAGGCTTGGCATATCGGTTTCACCGGATGTGATGTTCGATGTCCAGATCAAGAGGATCCACGAATACAAGCGCCAGCTCCTGAACATTCTGGAGACCATCGCGCTTTACGATCAGATGCGGGCGCATCCGGAAAGGCGTTGGGTGCCGCGTCTCAAGCTCTTTGCTGGCAAGGCGGCTGCGAGTTATGTGCGTGCCAAGGACATCATCCGTCTCGCCAACGATGTTGCCCGGATTGTCAATGCAGACCCTTCCGTGCGTGATCTGCTCAAGGTCGTGTTCCTGCCAAACTATAATGTGTCAGCGGCCGAAACGATCATTCCTGCGACCGATTTGTCAGAGCAAATCTCCACCGCAGGCCTCGAGGCGTCGGGAACTGGCAACATGAAGTTTGCCATCAATGGGGCGCTCACGATTGGGACCCTTGACGGAGCGAACGTCGAGATCAGGGATCATGTCGGTGCCGACAACATTTTCATCTTTGGCCTGACAACCGAGCAGGTCGCTGAGACACGGGCCCGTGGATATGATCCTGGGGCCATTATCGCCCAGACACCTGACCTCGCCCACGTGCTCAGCGCGATCGAGTCAGGTGTGTTTTCGCCGGGCGAGCCCAACCGCTATCGCGATCTCATCAACGACCTGCGCCATCATGACTGGTTCCTGGTGCTGGCGGATTTCGCCGCCTATTCAAGCGCGCAACGCAAGCTTGATGAACTCTGGAACCATCCGGCGCAGTGGACAGAGAAAGCTGTGCTCAACACAGCGAGAACTGCCTGGTTTTCATCCGACCGGACAATTCGGGAATACGCCGCGGACATCTGGGGAGTGCCGACCAGCTAATCCGACGCCAAAGCTGGCGTTGAATTAAAAGAGGTCATCGAGTGGAGCGCGCTGAAGCAGAGGCAATCGTCACCGGTCAACACGCCGATCCCTTCGCCGTGCGCGGCGTGCATTGGCTTGATGGAAGCTGGATCGCACGAGCCTTCATCCCCAATGCAGAAACAGTGGAAGTGCTTGACCTGAAGTTACAACCTCTTGGCAGGCTGCAGCTGATTCACGATGCCGGGCTTTTCGAGGGACGCCTTGACACGGATCATCATGTGATACCGATCTATCGCGCATCAGCGGGCAGTCGGACTTGGGATGAAGTCGACCCCTACGCCTTTCCTTCGGTGCTCGGGGAACTGGATGACTGGTTCTCGGCCGATGGCTCCCATCTGCAGATGGCTGACCGTTTCGGCGCGCACCTGATCACCCATGTGGGGGTGAAGGGCACTCACTTCGCCGTGTGGGCGCCGAATGCGCAACGTGTGTCCGTCGTCGGCCCCTTCAACCAATGGGATGGACGCCGCCATGTGATGCGTCGTCGTTTTGGCTCCGGAATATTCGAAATCTTCCTTCCCGACCTTGGGCCGGGCAACCTTTACAAATTCGAGATCATCGATGCGTCCGGAAGGCTCTTGCCCGCAAAGTCCGACCCTTTTGCTTTCGCTGCAGAGCTGAGGCCGGGGACGTCTTCCAAAACCGCTGATCTATCGGCCATTCGGTGGTCCGATGGCGCGTGGATGAATGGCCGCAATCAGGCGGACCAAACGCGCGTGCCGATCTCAATTTATGAAGTGCACCTCGGGTCCTGGAAGCGTCATCAGGATGGCTCTTTCCTGTCCTATGATGAGCTTGCAGAACAGCTTGTGCAATATGTTGCCGATATGGGGTTCACCCATATCGAACTCATGCCGATTTGCGAACATCCGCTGGATGAATCCTGGGGCTACCAACCGACCGGTCTGTTTGCGCCAACCTCGCGCTTCGGAGATCCAATAGCCTTCGCGCGGCTGGTTGATCATGCCCATCGCAATGGTCTCGGCATCATCCTCGACTGGGCACCTGCACATTTTCCAACCGATGCGCATGGTCTCGCACGGTTCGACGGAACGGCCCTCTACGAACATGAAGACCTTCGCAAGGGGTTCCATCCGGACTGGAATACGGCGATCTATAATTTTGGTCGCCGCGAGGTGGCCAATATGCTCGTCAACAATGCCTTGTTCTGGGCTGAGCGCTACCACGTCGACGGTCTCCGGGTCGATGCGGTCAGCTCGATGCTTTATCTCGATTACTCCCGAAAGCCGGGTGAATGGATTCCAAACGAGTTTGGCGGCCGAGAGAACCTTCAGGCAGTGTCCTTTCTGCAGCGGGTCAACAACGTCCTGAGCGAGCGTTTTCCCGGTTTCATGACGATCGCAGAAGAATCGACAGCCTGGCCCGGCGTAACAAGCCCGCGTGAAATGGGAGGGCTCGGCTTTAGCTTCAAGTGGAACATGGGCTTCATGAATGACACACTGAGGTATCTCGCGCGAGATCCCATCTACAGGAGTGCGCACCACGACGAGATCACCTTTGGCCTCATGTATGCTTTTTCGGAGCGGTTTGTCCTGCCGCTGTCTCACGACGAAGTCGTTCACGGGAAGGGAAGCCTGCTTTCGAAGATGGCAGGAAGCGACTGGCTGAAATTCGCCACCCTGCGAGCATATTATGCCGCCATGTGGGGGTACCCGGGCAAGAAGCTGCTTTTCATGGGGCAGGAGTTTGCACAACGGGATGAGTGGAGCGACTCGCGTGGTCTCGATTGGGACTTGCTGAGCGCTCCGGCGCACGATGGTGTGCGCTCGCTCATTCGCGATCTCAACAGACTCTATCGGGATACGCCAGCCCTGTATGCCTGCGACTGCGAAGCAGACGGCTTCCAGTGGTTGATCGTCGATGATCGCAACAATTCGGTTTTCGCCTGGGCCCGCCGCGGTGCACATGATCAAGCACAGACCGTCGTCATAACAAATTTCACTCCGATGGAGCGCATGAACTATCGGGTGCCATTCCCACGAGCCGGGCGATGGCGGCAGGTCATGAATACTGACGCAGCCAAATATTGGGGTTCCGGACATGGTGACGTTGAATCGATCCTTGTCGAGAACGTGCCAATGAATGGGCTACCAGCAAGCGCCACAATGCTCATAGCTCCATCCGCGACGATGATATTCAACTTGGACTCACAGGTGGGATAAAAGGATGACCCAAAGCCTTCGCCCTGCAGCTCCCGTATCTCGCGATACCATGGCTTATGTCCTCGCCGGTGGGCGGGGCAGTCGCTTGCTTGAGCTCACGGATGTGCGCGCCAAGCCTGCCGTGTATATCGGGGGCAAGATGCGCATCATCGACTTCGCGCTATCGAACGCTCTCAACTCAGGCATTCGCCGTATTGGGGTTGCAACGCAATACAAGGCTCACTCACTTATTCGGCACCTGCAGCGCGGCTGGAACTTCTTCCGCATGGAGCGAAATGAAAGCTTCGATATTCTTCCGGCTTCCCAGCGCGTGTCTGAGGATCAGTGGTATGCCGGAACCGCGGATGCCGTTTACCAGAACATTGACATCATCGAGAGCTATGATCCGAAGTATATCATTATCCTGGCGGGCGATCACGTCTATCGGATGGATTACGAGGTGATGCTGCAGCAGCATGTCAATTCAGGTGCTGACGTCACCATCGGTTGCCTGGAGGTCCCGCGGGCCGAGGCCACTGGCTTTGGTGTGATGGCGGTGGACGACAATGATCGCATCGTCTCGTTCGTTGAAAAGCCAGCTGTTCCGCCATCAATCCCCGGACAACCGGACAAGTCGCTTGCCTCGATGGGGATCTATGTTTTCGAGACGAAGTTCCTCATTGATCAGCTGAAGAGGGATGCCGCAGATTCGTCATCTGATCGTGATTTCGGCAAGGATATCATCCCCTATCTGGTCAAAAACGCCAAGGCGATCGCTCATCGGTTCGCAAAATCTTGCGTGCGTTCACCGATGGAGCCGGCGTCATACTGGCGTGATGTCGGGACGGTCGATGCCTATTGGGAAGCAAATATCGATCTCACGGATGTTGTTCCTGAACTTGATATCTACGACACAAACTGGCCGATCTGGACGCATGGCGAAATCACCCCCCCGGCGAAGTTCGTCCACGATGAGGAGGGACGCCGCGGACAGGCTGTCGCCTCGCTGGTTTCAGGCGGCTGTATCGTCTCTGGTTCGTCAATCTATAAAACGCTCCTGTTCACGCGTGTCCGTGTGAACTCCTACGCGACGCTTGAGGAGGCTGTCGTTCTTCCGGGTGTCAACATCGGGCGTTATTCTCGTCTGAAGAAAGTCGTCATCGATCGCGGCGTCAACATACCGGAGGGCTTGGTTGTCGGGGAGGATCCGGTATTCGATGCAAAGCGGTTCCGCCGCACGGAAGGTGGAGTCTGCCTGATCACGCAGCGTATGATCGATAAGATCGGAAAGTGAATGAAAGTTCTGTCTGTCGCATCTGAGGTCTTCCCGCTCATCAAGACGGGCGGGCTTGCCGATGTCGCCGGTGCGTTGCCCCTCGCGCTCGTGGCTCAGGGCGTTGAGATGCGTACCCTTTTGCCCGGCTATCCGGCAGTTATATCCGCCTTATCGGGGCCGTCATTCGTTCACACGTTCGAAAATCTCTTCGGC
This sequence comes from uncultured Hyphomicrobiales bacterium, assembly GCA_903889985.1. Lineage (GTDB taxonomy): Bacteria > Pseudomonadota > Alphaproteobacteria > Rhizobiales > Beijerinckiaceae > Terripilifer. Next base: position 23,168 of record CAISZN010000495.1, read on the forward strand.
GGGAGGGCGCACTTACTCGCTGCGAGACATGGTGCGCTTGCGCTGTTCGTTCTTGACGCTCCACATCTTTATAATCGACCTGGCAATATTTATTCAGGTGCTGACAATCTCGACTGGGCTGACAATGCCGAGCGCTTTGCCGCACTCTCATGGGTTGGCGCTTGGCTCGGGCGAGGAGCCGTCGCGGCATTCCAGCCTGACATTGTCCACGTGCATGACTGGCAGGCGGGCCTGACACCTGCTTATCTCAGGTTCGGTGGCGAGCGCGGGGCACCTTCGCTGATCACAATACACAACATCGCGTTCCAGGGACGGTTCTCGCCGGCGATATTCCCTCGCCTCGGACTGCCGGATACGGCCTTCTCAAGCGAGTGCGTCGAGTTCTATGGCGATGTCAGCTATCTCAAGGCTGGCCTGGCCTGTTCAGATGCAATCACGACCGTGTCGCCGAGCTACGCACGCGAGATCATGACCGAGGCCTTTGGCATGGGGCTTGATGGTCTGCTGCGACATCGCGGTGCGCACCTCAGCGGCATCCTGAACGGCATAGACACGACTATATGGGACCCTGCGGCTGACGAACACCTGCCGCATCATTTCTCGCAGCGCAAGATGAGCGGGCGCGCTGCCTGCCGCGCCGCACTGGAAAGCCGTTTTGGTCTGCTCGGAACGGGGCCGATCGTTACAGTTATTTCGCGTCTCACTCATCAGAAGGGACTCGACTTGCTTGCTGAAAGTCTCGATGAGCTTGTCAGCCTTGGATGTCGCCTGGCACTGCTTGGTTCCGGGGAACGCACCCTCGAAGAGAGCCTCAAGAATGCCTCACTGAGGCATCCGGGTCGCGCCAGTGTTGTGCTTGGGTATGATGAGCCGCTTGCTCACCTCATGCAGGCTGGTGGCGACGTCATTCTCATTCCCTCCCGCTTTGAGCCATGTGGACTGACCCAACTCTGCGCTCTGCGATACGGGACCATCCCTGTCGTCTCGCGTGTTGGTGGACTCAACGATACGATCATTGATGCCAACGAGGCTGCGCTGCAGTCGGGTGTCGGGACAGGATTTCAATTCACAGGGTTCAGCCGCCACGAATTTATCGACGCAATCCGCCGGATGCTCGAGATCTATAACAATCCTGACGTTTGGAAAATCCTGGTCAGGAATGCGATGAAGTCGGATGTTTCCTGGAGCCGATCTTCGGGCCGCTACGCTGCCCTGTATCAAACTCTTGCCGCATGACGGCGCCCGGCGTCCACATCGAGTCTGAGGGGTTGCGCGTCTCGGTCGTGTCCCGTCATTCGTCTCGCATGTGGGTATGCATTTACGCCGCAGATGGAACCACTGAAGTCTGCAGGGTTGAACTCAAGCGCATCTCGGAGACTCAATTCGCGGGATTTGTGCCTGGCGAAGGGGCGGGTTGCCGGTACGGGCTGCGCGCCGATGGCCCCTTGGACAAAGGTGAAGGTCACCGCTTTGATTCATCAAAGGTGTTGCTTGATCCATGGGCCACCCGGATCGATCGCCCATTCCGCTATGATGAGAGACTGTGCACGGCCGGGCTGGACACAGCAGCCATCGTTCCCAAGGCAATTGCTGAAAAGCCGCTGCCGGATATCGAGGTCTGGACGAGGGGCGATTCTGGACTGATCTATGAAATCAATGTGCGATCCTTCACGAAGTTGCATCCCGACGTCGCTGATGCCGAGAGGGGAACAATCGCAGCTCTGGCCAACCCGTCTGTCATCGATCATCTGACGCGTCTCGGTGTCGGGACTGTGGAGCTGATGCCGCTGGCGGCGTGGATCGACGAGCGCCATCTTCCGCCGCTCCACTTGAGCAACGCGTGGGGGTACAATCCGGTCAGTTTTTTTGCACCTGACCCTCGATTGGCGCCTGGCGGCATTGCTGACGTCCGCAAAGCCGTGGCGGCCCTTCATGATGCAGGTATCAGCGTCATCCTCGATGTCGTCTATAATCATACGGGGGAAAGCGATGCGCTGGGCCCTGCGCTGTCTCTCAGGGGTCTCGATCAGGCGCTCTATTTCCGATTGTCCAACGGCGTGCTCATCAACGATACAGGATGCGGAAATACGCTGGCCTGTGACCGGCCTGAAGTCATCGCACTCATCCTCGAGAGTTTGCGGCATTGGAAACGTTCAACCGGCATCGACGGATTCCGCTTCGATCTGGCCACCATTCTCGCCCGCCGTGAATCTGGCTTCGACCGGAACGCGCCCTTGTTCACGGCGATTGCGGATGACCCGATCCTGCGTCGGTGCAAGCTGATTGCCGAACCATGGGATGTTGGTCCGGGTGGATATCAGCTAGGGCAGTTTTCATCACCCTGGTGTGAATGGAATGATCGGTACCGCGATGACGTTCGGCGATTCTGGCGAAGGGATCAAGGGTTTATCGGTCAGCTCGCGACGCGCCTGGCCGGTTCATCCGACGTCTTTGCGAAATCTGGCCGAACACCCTCCGCATCCATTAATTTTGTCGCGGCGCATGATGGGATGACACTGGCTGACCTCGTCACCTATAGCGCCAAGAAGAATGAAGCCAATGGCGAGGATAACAGAGACGGGACGAATGAGAACTATTCCTGGAATTGCGGCGTTGAAGGACCAGGCGATGACAGCGATGTGAATGCTGCGCGAAAACGTGATGTGTCTGCGCTCCTCGCCACCCTGTTTTTTTCGCGTGGAACGCCGATGCTTACTGCGGGCGACGAGTTTGGTCGGACGCAGAATGGGAATAACAATGCTTATGCGCAAGACAATGGAACCACCTGGCTCGACTGGTCGTCACGTGACCTCCACCTCGAACGTTTCACAAGCGAGCTGATGGCTTGCCGCGCGCGTCATCCCGCGCTGCGTGACGATGCCTGGCTGAATGGAGCGGGCGATCCGGCGGATGTTGTGTGGTGGGCTGAGGCGAAGCCGATGACCCATGGCGATTGGGAGGACCAGAATCGGCAATCCCTCGGCATGGAATTGTCGAAGCCAAATGCAGAGGGTGGATTTGACCACGTCTTCATCGTTTTCAACGCCGGAGCAGATACAAACTTCAAATTGCCAGCGCCGCTTGATGGTGGTGATTGGGCTGTGGAGCTCGCCACGGTCCCTGTGCATTTGAATCGTGGATCAGTAGATATGCCGGCTCGCTCGGTCCTGTTGCTTCATGAAACGACCTTGCCGCAGAAGATTGCGCAGCACGTCAAACCTGATGACGAGCAGATACGTCGACTTGCTGAAGCCCATGGCATTGCACCTGATTGGTGGGACCTGTCCGGACGCCATCATCGCGTACCGATTGATAGCCTGCATACCATCCTCAACTCTCTTGGCATTCCATGTCGTTCTAAGGGCGATCTTGCTGAGGCGCGCGCGCGGCTGACGCAAACTCGACGCCGGCTTCTTGAAGACTCGAATATCGCTTCAGCTGAGCAGCCATTCCTGCGGATCACTGTTCCAGCCCGAAACCGGCCCCGGCGGATTCGTGTGACATTGGGCGATGGCATTGGCGTGCAAGAAATGGATCTGCGAACGTCATCTCTTGAATGCACAGGTGGGATCAATCTTGGCGGTGAGGCCTATGATACGCTCCTCGCACCGCTACCCGAGCTTCCAGTCGGCGCTCAACGCATCGCGATCGACACGCAATCTGCCATGCTCCTTGTTTCGCCAAAGGCCTGCTATGCGCCGGTGCAGCTGGAAGGGCAGCGCAAGTCATTCGGGCTGACGTCACATCTCTATGGCCTTCGTCGATCGGGAGACGCCGGTATAGGCGATTTCGAGACGCTTGCCAGGTTTGGTGAAGCGGCGGGGCAGCTTGGGGCCAAGCTCGTCGGTGTTAATCCACTGCATCACCTGTTTCCCCTCGATCGTGAGAGAGCCAGCCCCTATCAACCTTCAGACAGGCGCTTTCTTGATCCGATCTACATCGATGCCGCCACCGCTTTAAGGCAGTACGGCGGTGAGAAGGCGCGCCATTTCTCCGCGGATCTTGCATCACAGGCGAAAGCGCTCTCCGAATTATCCAAAGTTGATTATCCGCTTGTCTGGGCAATCAAGGATAAGATCCTGCGCGCTGTCTTTCAGGATTTTTTGACTGCCATGCCGGCGCATTCTGATTTTGCACAATTCACGCATACTGCGGGTCCTGCTTTACGGTCCCACGGTCTCTATCAGGCCATTTGTATAGCTACCGGAAGCTCTGATCGCTCGGTCTGGCCGCATGGCCTTGCAAGCCGGAATGCTGAGGCGATTTCGAATGCTCTGCAACAATACTCCGGTGAGATTGAATATCAGTTGTTCCTGCAATGGTTGGCGGACCAGCAGCTTGGCTCTGCACAAGCGCGGGGGCTGAGGGCCGGTTGCTCAATTGGCATTTATAGGGATCTCGCTGTTGGCTGCGCTTACGATGGTGGGGAAACCTGGAGCGATCCCGAGAGCTTTGCACATGGCGTTTCGCTGGGTGCGCCGCCGGACCCTTTTGCGGCTGATGGACAGGTGTGGCACCTGCCTCCGCCAAATCCCTACAAATGGCTTGAGTGTGGCCTCACGCAGTGGAGCGCTATCATCGGGGCCAACATGCGCCACGCCGGTGCGCTGCGCATCGATCACATCCTTGGCTTTGCCCGCCTTTTCTTCGTGCCCTCCGGTGCAACCGGAGCGGAGGGTACCTATGTGAAGATGCCACGTGATGCGCTGATCGCTGCAACTGCCATTGCGAGCCATCAAGCAAAATGCATGGTCATCGGCGAGGATCTGGGGACCGCAGAGGCGGGGCTGACCGAAGCATTGATGGCAACCGGGATCTATTCGACGCGCGTTCTCTGGTTTGACCGGGACGGGGAGAAATTTACGTCACCTCGTGGTCACCACAAGAATACTGCTGCATGCCTGTCGACACACGATCTTCCGACTTTCTGCGGCTGGCGGGTCGGCCGGGACATTGAGATCGAACGGCTTTTGAATCGGATTGGCGAGGAAGAAGCAAACAGGCGGGTGGTTGCCCGAGAGCGGGAGCGTGATTTTCTGTCGGAGGCCTGTGGCGGTGATGATGCGTTTTCGGTTCACAGGTTCCTTGGAACCTCGGGTGCATCTCTCGTGCTCGCTCAAGTCGAGGATCTGATCGGCGAAACCGAGGCGCTCAACGTACCGGGGACCGACCGGGAGTGGTCGAACTGGCGACGGCGCCTGCAGGTCAATGTGGACGATCTTCCGCAATGTTCCGATGCGACGCAGGTGCTCCACGGCCTTGAGGAAGGTCGGAATCATCCTTGAGCTATCAATGCAATCTGACCTTCGCGCCTGGGCGTGACTTGATTTGGAGCTTCTGCGGGAGGCCTGTGGCGCAATCCCTAAGCTGCTTGGAGCGCTGTGGATGGGATATTCAGGCCTCGTTCCGACATTGGCGGCCGGGCCGATGAAGCTCCGGGGGCCGGTGTTTCGTGCTTCCCGCCCCTTCGATTGGGTATTTACGCGGCTTCGGCGGTGCGTCACTATTCCCCAATAATCAAGAACGGGGGGAAGTGATGGGCCTTCGAACAATTCTGGTTGCCGCCTTTGCTGCTAGCCTTGCCGCTGGTGCAGCCTATGCTGAAGAATGGCGCTCGCTTGAAGACGTTAAAAAGATGGTCTTGGACCGTGCTGGCAAACGTGGCTCGTTTGCTGAGGTTAAGCGCACAGACGTTGAGCAGATTCTCAGCAACATCAAAACGCTTGATCGGGATGAATGGGCGCGAGAATGGTGTCGTGTCGGCTTGAAATATGAAGCCGAAGGCGATGCGCTTGTAAAGAGCAATGCCAGTCGCAAGGACATTGCTGCGACCTATCATCTCGCATTCAACTATTGCATGCTGGGACGCTACCCGACGGCAACGTCAGCAGGAAAGAAGGAAGCTTATCTTCATTCCGTTCGGCAATATCGCAAGGCTGGCGAATATCTGGATCCGCCGTTGCAGATTGTTGAAATTCCCTTCGAAGGGAAGAAGCTGGTCGCATACCTGCGGATCCCCAGGAATGTTGAAAAGCCCCCTGTTGTCATGAATTGGGGTGGGGTCGATGGCTGGAAGGAAGATCGTGAGCGCCCGAACCAACGCTTGTTGAAGGAGGGTATTGCAACTTTTACCGTTGACCTGCCGGGCACAGGCGAAAGTCCGGTCCTCTATGGCGATCCTGCTGCGCAAAGAGCCTTTTCAGCATTTATTGATCACCTGGTGGCGCGAACGGATGTTGATGGTTCCCGCATCGCAGTGTGGGGCGGCAGCTTTGGAGGATATTGGGCCGCGCGTCTTGCCTATACCGAGGCAAATCGAATTAAAGGAGCCGTCTTCCAGGGTGGCAGTGTTCATTTGGGTTATGAAAGGAAATGGCTCGTGCCAGCCTTCACCACAGGTGGTGCAACATATCTGTTTGGCGCGGGCAGTCTGCTGGAGGCTCGCAATGCCGCCATGGGGTTGAAAACCATGGATGAGTTCCTGGATGCAGCGCCAAAGCTATCGCTTGTCGCACTAGGCCTCATCGATAAGCCGTCTGCCCCTATCCTTGGTGTCAACGGCAAACTCGATGATCAGGCGCCCGTGGAAGACATCTACTTTCTCATGGAACACGGAAGCCCGAAGGAAGCGCGGATCTATCCCAAGGGTTACCACATGGGAGCCACGCCAGGTCAGCCTGAAGATGAGATCGGCAACATGATCACCGATTGGCTGAAGCAGAAATTGAAGAAATGAAGGAGGGGCCAATAGGCTGCCTGGGTTCAAGGTCTCCCATTGTCCGGAAGCGTCTGGGCTTCCAACCCGGTACCTCCTTTTGACCGGGGAATGTCATGCTTCGCCTTGTCGGCTTACTCTACGGCCTGTTCGGAACCTTACAATCCGGCATGGCGCTAACCGTTGTGCCGTCCATTCCCTCCTTCGCAGACAGGAGCATGACCCTGCTGCCCTTTGCGACTGCGGGGGGCTTCCTCTTTGCTGCTCCAATCACCTGGTTCATCCCAAGAGCGATCTTGGCTAACGGGCGCAAGCTTGCTTGAGTTTTCTCGTCTGGATAAGGATAAGCACATGACCAAGAATGTTGGTGGAACGGATCGCATCCTGCGGATCGTCATAGGCTTGATCCTGATCGCCTATGCTATTCCGCTTGGGTTCGGCAAGACAGGATGGAACTGGGTTGGCTGGATCGGTGTTGTGCCACTTCTCACCGCGCTGATCGGAAGCTGTCCGCTTTACAGCCTCATCGGTGTGAATTCCTGCCCGCGTAAATAGTTTACGCTGTCGAAGACCTGCTGATCTGGCTGAATATTTTCAACACCGGATGCTGCTCTGAGCGAGGCATCCGGTATTTTTTACAAATCGAAGATATTGCTCCGGATCCGCCTACTTCCAGCCAATTAGGTCGATGACTGCAGCCATACCTGCATGTCCGCCACCTTCGGACATATGCGTCTCGTATTCTTTCAACTCGATTTTCTCAAAGCTTCCAAAGGCTGCTTCCAACATCTCTCTCGTATAGAGGTGATCCAACTGCTTGGGGCCTCCTGTTCCGAATTCAAGCTGTTTTGGCGTATATCCTTCGATAAGCAGGAGCCCTCCGGGCTTCAGCGTACGGCGCATACCTGCCCATTTCTTGGCGCGTTGGACCGGATCAGAAAACTGGGTGAAGATCTCCACGATAACGTCGAAGTGGTTGTCTGGATAAGACCACTCATGGACATCGGCGATTTCGAAATTCATTGAGACGCCGCGCTTCGTTGCAAGCGCTCTCGCTTTTTCCTGACCCTTTGGAGAAAAATCGATGGAGAGCACATCCAATCCCTGTTCGGCCAGCCATACCCCGTTGCGACCCTCGCCGTCGGCAACTGAGAGTCCTTTGCCACCCTTGGGCAAGCGGAACTTCTGTGATGCCAAGAAGACATTCGGCTCTTCACCAAAGATATATTCCGCAACGGAATAGCGGCCTTGCCAGCGGTCAAATTCACTCATTTCTGCTCCCTTTGAGTCCGGAGTGTCAGCGTCTGGATACATACGATGTGTGATTCCATTTCATCCAACTATACGGTGGACGCCTCATGGACAAATCGCGAGTTTCACGGGCTCAAGCGATGGTCAGGAACATTCATTATCATAGATATCCGCTAGTAAAAGTCGGAATTGATTCTGGCGCCATCCTTTCGAATTTCAAGAAGCGCGCTCTCGACTTTGGCGAAAGGGAAATGCAGAAGAGTAACAGGAGATCGTCTCAAGGTTTGTGACGCATCCAATAGCTTTGCCAGGTTGAAAACAGTGGAGAGGACTGAGTTGAAAGGCTATATCGACCGGTCGGTTCTCTTCCCGCTGCTCTTTCACTCCTTTTTCATGCAGCTTTGTATAGCCATGTTGAGGGTGACGACGTCCTATCGGGTTCTCGAACTGGATCTGCCGGTCGTTTGGCTTGGGCTGATTTCAGGGACTTTCGCCCTGTTGCCCGTGTTCTTGGCGGTTTCCGTCGGGCGTTTCATAGACCGAGGAAACGACGCGCGCGCCGCATGGATCGGCTCTTCACTGGTCGTTGGCCCGGCTATTCTGTTCTATTTCTGGCCCGGAACTCCTTTTCTCCTGTTGATCTATACGCTGCTGCTTGGTGTCGGCCATTTGTTCATAATGGCGAGTCACCAAATGCTTTGCGTGAGAGCCGGCGGTGACCATGGAAGAGACTTTGCTTTCGGCAACTTTACAGTTGCGCAAGCTCTCGGTCAGGGCTGCGGACCTCTCATCATTGGGTGGATTGGTGGTGCAGCACGGATCCCCGAAACGCATTTCCTGTTCGGTATCGCAACGGCTGGATCGATCCTTGCGATGCTGATCGGATTTTCGCTGAGGCCCATTGACAGTGCACTCAGACGCAAGCGGGACGAACCGCATATTCCGGTTCTGGAGCTTCTGCGCATCGATGGTTTGATTGCTATTCTGGCAGCCAGCGTCATTTCGATTACCGCTTCGGACCTTCTGCCTATTTATCTTCCGTTACTGGGAACGGAACGGAATATCGATGTCAGTCAGATTGGCACCATCCTCTCCGTTCGTGCTGCCGCCTCAATTGCGTCTCGCATGGGCTATGCTTCTGTCGTCCAGATCCTCGGTCGGAAAAGAATGACTGTCTACAGCATGATTTTGAGCGGGGTTGGTTTTCTATGCCTGGCAGCTCCGATGCCGATCTGGGGCTTATATATCGCTGCTGTGATTGTCGGCCTTGGGTTGGGAGTAGCCTCGACAATCAGCATTACCTCCATCGTGGATTTGGTTCCGATCCAGGCGCGCGGTACAGCAATGACTCTCAGAATAACGGGCAATCGTGTTGGTCAGGTATTGGTCCCGCTCGCTGGAAGCTTCATTGCTGCGCTTTCGGGCGCTGCAGGGATGCTTGGCATTATCGCCGTCAGCCTGATCGGCTCAGGACTCAGCGTACATGCTGGAAACAAAAACAAGAGACAGGTCAAATAAGCGTCATTTTCTGACACCAAATGCGACGCCTTCTGCAGGCAATAAAGCCTTTAGCCCTTTGAGAATGGGCTCACCTTGTTTACCTTCTTCAGAAGGTCACACATCACCAAGTGCCGGTCGCCGACTTCTCTGAAGACTTGAGGTGCGATCATAGGTGCAGATCGTGTCATCTGGTTTCACTGCAGAAGACGTTTGCAAGTTTGGCGTGTGGTGCCAGCGCCTGGCATCAGGCCTCGTTTGTGGGATTGTTCTGCTAAAGAACTTAGGCTCTGCAGTGATGTTGAAGAGCGTGAATCTGGAATGCGATGTTTTCAGGGATTGCTACCTTTTCAAACGTTTCCAGAGTCTGGTTCACGGCTTTGGTCCATAAAAAACAAGTCACAGTTTTGGAGCCACGTTCAGCCGATTAAATGCCTCAAAAACGACGCATGAAAAGAAAAAGGCCCCGGAAAACCGGGGCCAAGTCTGGGTCTTCTCACTAGAGAAGTTCAGAAGTTGCGCTCGATGCGCAGCTTGGAAGTCCAGCCGGACTCGCTGGCGCCCGGCGAACCAGCAGCCACGAAGGCAGCATTCGCATTCTGAATGTTGCTCTTCAGGTTGATGTACTGGAGCTCCAGACCGATGTCGAAGTCCTTGACCGGTGAGAAGATCAGCGCATGGCTAACTTCAAACATGCGGCCCTTGCCCCACTGGTTGGCGAGGGTCGTGGTCGACGGATTGATCTCGATGTAGCCAGCAGTGGCCTGCGAACGCCAGTTGCCGGACCAGTTATGAATGAGCAAACCACCGACGTTCCAACCGGTTGTATTGCCGATCGTGAACGGTGAAGCCAGCGTTCCCAGACCACCGGTAACGGTGATGGCGGAGTCAACACGACCGATGCCAGCGAGGATACGACCACCGGAAGCGTTCGAGAGGTTATTCAGACCACCTGAAGACATCAGGCCGCCGAGCCAGCCGTTGGCGTAGTTCGCTGTCAAATACAGCTTGTCGCCGGGGGCCAGCATTGGAAGGTTGAACATGGCTGTCGCACCGATCGCGTATTCCGACTTGGTGGACGAACCATTCAGAGCTCCGAAACCAACAGCGCCGATGCCAGCGAGCGGGCCAGGAGCCGCACCCGTGGTTGTATAGGAGTTGTTGTACGAGTTGTTGCCGATGGTGCCATGCACAATCGCCCAGCCCCAAGGCTGATCATAACGGATGTTAGCCGTGAACTGATAGCCATTTGCAGGGGTATTGTTGTAGGTCTTCGCGGAAGGAGTGTTCCACTCGCCCTTGTCTTCGATCGCAACAGTCGCCGACAGACCGCCACCGAATGTCGCGGTGTAAGCAATCTGCTTCTGCCCGTTCGGGAAGCCAGTCCAGGGCGTGCTGCTATACATGATGCCCGGCATGAACCCGTAGTTGCTGGGTGCAAGACCGAAGGTGAAGCCGGCCCACTGGACCGAAGCCGCCTCGAGGGTCGTGCTCTGAGCAGAGCCAGCGTTGGCAATGGTGGCGTTATTGGTCTCCGTGAAGCTTCGGATACCGCTGTTGTTGGTCATGCGCAAGCGAATGAACGTGCGAGCCGTGCCCCAGGCAGTCTGGGTGCGGGCATCGAGTTCAACGCGGCCGCGCATTTCCATGCCCGATGTGTCCATCGAACCGGAAACCTGAGCCGGGTTGGTGAAACCAGCAGCCGACAGCGTCACAATGCGCTTGGCCGGGGTGTACTGGTACTCAGCGCGCACGTAGCCGCCAACGCGGAGGCAGGTGTCCGTGCCCGGGATGTAGAAGAAGCCGGCGCCATAGGCGTCGCAAATCTTCACGTAAGACGCCGGAGCTGCCTTCTTGGACGGCAGATCGGCAGCGCTGGCGCCCGCGACGGCAGCGAAGCCGGCAACGGAACCAAGCAGAAGGCTCTTCACGAGCTTCATGTGTAACCTCCAGTATGAGTTTCTCAGGCAAACAGCCCGCCGGACCCTTTTGTCACGGATACATCGTATTACGATGCATATGTATCGTGATGCGATATTTATAAGCATACCGAAATGGGTAATTGCGCCCTGGATGGACAATTCACAGCCATGTGGCTGGCCTGCAACAGAGTGCGCGAGCTTGGAGTTTTATCGACGGAAATGCGATACCACTCGATGTATGTCGGATTTCAAAGTTCGGCTGCACAATGATTTGATGTCTTGTCTTCGCTTTGGAGCGAAGTCCCCTCAAAGGATTCAATGGCGTTGCGGCGGAAATAAAATGGTTTCGAAAAGCAGAAAGTCCTTGGCTGATCAGCAGTCCAATGGAGAACTTCCGGACCTCAGCTCCGACCAGTACCGTGCCATAGAGCAATTTCGCCATATGATCCGCAAGGTTCTGGCGGACAGCGAACAGGCATGCGCGGAACACGGGCTGACGACGCAGCGATTTCAGGCGCTTTTGACCATTCGCACCTTCGAAGCACCCGAAGGCCCCAGCGTTGGCGATCTTGCGGAACGGTTGCTGCTGAAGCACCATAGCGCCGTGGAACTCGTCGGCCGTCTCGAAGCGGCGGGCCTCGTCCTTCGGGTGAGCGATCCCGCCGATCGTCGGCGTGTTCTTCTGGCCCTTACAGACTTGGGGTCGGAACGCCTTAGGGTCCTGACCCGCATCCATCTTGAAGGCTTTGACGAAGCTCATAAATCCCTAGCCAATATTTCTCGGATCAGCAGATAGGGGCCGACTGCTAGGGCGTTCGGTCCGTCTGCCGAAAGCCGGCGGCGCCCAGCTCCACGGCCGATGCAGGATTACTCCGCTGGCGAGTGATACTCTGGCGGAGAGACGATGATCCATAAGGTCAACTGCCGACAGGTCTGGTGCGATGATCGTCTTCTGCGGATAACGGCTGACGACATGTCGCTGCAGCGCAGACACCGTTGCGGGATCGGTCAGCACGAAGGCGGCGTCAAAGATGTCTGCTGCCGCATCGGCTGCGATGGTCAGTGCAAGGTCGGCTGCGAGCGCACGATCTGGATGATGTTCCCAACCATGACCACACCTCGTACATTCCATTGAGGAGACGATCTCACTCCTCAGATGGAAGGAAACGCCCTCGGGGGTCAGCGCCGCCTGAAGCGAGCGGATCCGAGTTTCTGATTCCGGATCATCAGCATCAAATAGACCGAAGTAACATGCGTTGATCCCCGGCGCGGTCCCGACTGCCATAGACAGCGAGGCAACATCCAGCCAGTTCAGGGAAGCGTCGCAAGCATCGAAAGCCAGGCGACCGATCCAATTCCCATCGATGTAAAGACGTTTCCGAACTGCCATGATGAAACTCAGGGTCCCGCTGATGCATCGCATTGCCCCAACTCTGCAGTGACAGCGCCGTGCGTGCTACACCTCAGGGGTAGATAACCAGGTTAGCTAAAGCCTAAGGCTCTCAGAAAATGGGCATTTTCCTGCCTAGACTGAGTTGCCTTCGGCGTTCTCTGC
>CAISZN010000496.1 GCA_903889985.1 uncultured Hyphomicrobiales bacterium
CGGCTCATCCTGAGCCCGACTTCGGAGTTCTTCCGCTACTTCAACAAGCCAACGGGCCTCCCTGCCGCTGAGGTTGCTCACTGAGACAATTTTAACGGGAAAGGCGGTCGTCTGGTCGCCTTTCCGCCCTATTCTATGGTTCGATAGTCGGGCGCGTCAGGCGCAGCCGGATGAGCCACTCGAGGAGAAGAATATCATGGGTGCAGACCCTATCAGCCTCCCGCAAAATCGTCCGCTCGGCTTGCGTCTGCGCAGCTTTGCAGCGGTCTTTGCTGCCGCCCTGACCATTGCTCCGGCGGTCTTGCCGATCATGGTCGCGCCGGCCTCGGCGAAAGGACTGGAATCTCTGGCAGATTTGGCTGCCAGCGTCAGCGATGCGGTGGTGAATATCTCGGCTGCGACCACGGTCGAGGACAAGCGGCCCAGCGCCGGCGTTCCGAACCTGCCGCAGGGGACGCCTTTTGACGACCTGTTCGAGGAGTTCTTCCGCCGCCGGCAGGGACAGGGGCAGGGCGATCAGCCCAACAATGCGCCGCCGCGCCAGCGCCAGTCTAATTCCCTGGGCTCGGGCTTCGTGATCGAGTCCTCTGGGATCATCATCACCAACAACCATGTCATTGCCGATGCCAACGACATCACGGTCATCTTTACAGATGGCCAGCGGCTCAAGGCCGAGCTCGTCGGCAAGGATGCAAAGGTTGATATCGCTGTTCTGCGCGTGAAGCCGGAAAAGCCGCTGAAGGCGGTGAAATTCGGTGATTCCGAAAAGATGCGCGTCGGCGATCCGGTCATGGCCGTGGGCAATCCCTTCGGCCTGGGCGGCACCGTCACGGCGGGCATCGTGTCGGCACGCAACCGCAATATCGACAGCGGTCCCTACGACAACTACATCCAGACCGACGCCTCCATCAACAAGGGCAATTCCGGTGGCCCACTGTTCAACATGGATGGCGATGTCATCGGCGTGAATACGGCCATCCTGTCGCCGTCGGGCGGCTCTGTCGGCATTGGCTTTGCGACGCCTTCGGCAACCATCATGCCTGTCATCGATCAGCTTCGTGAGTTCGGTGAAACCCGTCGCGGCTGGCTTGGCGTCCGCATCCAGAATGTGGATGAGACGATTGCCGAGAGCCTTGGCCTCGGCAAGCCCCATGGCGCGCTGGTGGCCGGGATCGACGAGAGCGGCCCAGCCAAGCCTGCAGGCCTCAAGGCCGGTGACGTGATCGTCAAGTTCGATGGCAAGGAGGTCAAGGACAGCCGCGACCTGCCGAAGATCGTTGCCGCCACTCCGGTGGGCAAGGAAGTGGCCGTCACCATCGTCCGCAATGCCAAGGAGCAGGACCTGAAGGTGACGCTTGGCCGTCTCGAGGATGGCGAGAAGCAGCAGCAGGCTTCGCTCAACAATGGTCGCAACAACAACCCGGCCGCGCCGGGCCGCAGCGTCGTGCAGAAGGCGCTGGGCATGGAGTTCGCAACCGCCTCCGCAGAATCTCGCAAGCGCTTCAACCTGAAGGACAATGCGGAAGGCGTTGTGGTGACGAGCGTGGAGTCGAATTCACAGGCTGCCGAAAAGCGCATCTCGGCAGGTGATCGCATCCTCGAGATCAATCAGGAAGCTGTGTCAAAGCCCGAGGATGTCATCAAGAAGCTCGATGAGCTGAAGAAGCAGGGACGCAAGTCGGCGCTGCTCTTCGTTGCCTCGCCGCAGGACGACAAGCGCTTCGTGCCGCTCACGCTGAACTGAAAGCGCTTTGTGCTCTCCCTCTCCCGCAAGCGGGAGGGGGATAGAGTGACGGCGCTGCCTTTTGCTCTCAGCTCGGAAACAATCGCGAGAGCCCCTCACCCTGACCCTCTCCCCACCTGCGGCTGGGAGAGGGAATTTCGGCTTCGATTACTTTGCTAGCCAGCGACGAATTCGCTGCGCTTGTAGCCTTGGAAAAACAGGACGGCGGAAAGGTCCCCATGGTCGATGCGGGCGGCTGCAGCTGCCGCGACCGCGGGCTTGGCGCGGAAGGCGATACCCAGTCCCGCCTCGCCAATCATGGAGAGGTCATTGGCGCCGTCGCCTATGGCCATGGTCTCTTCCTTCACAAGGCCGAGCTTGGTGCGCATTTCAACAAGCGTTTCGAGCTTTGCCTCGCGGCCAAGGATCGGGTCAGCGACCTTGCCGACGAAGGTGTCGCCCTCGACGATCAGGGTATTGGAGCGATGCTCGTCGAAGCCGATGACCTTGCTGATCTGGCTCGTGAAGACGGTGAAGCCACCGGAGACCAGCGCTGTGTAGGCACCATTGGCCTTCATGGTGCGCACCAGCTCCGTGCCGCCGGGGGTCAGGCGGATGCGATCGGTGATGACAGTGGAAACGATGTCCGAAGGCAGGCCGGCAAGAAGGGCTACGCGGGCCCGAAGCGATGTCTCGAAGACCAGTTCTCCACGCATGGTGCGCTCGGTAATGTCTGCGACCTGCGCTTTCTTGCCGACAAAATCTGCCAGCTCGTCAATGCATTCCTGGCCAATCATGGTGGAATCCATGTCGGCCAGAAACAGCCGCTTGCGGCGGAATTTCTGGGCCTGGATGACCAGGTCGACCGGCAGATCGCCCAGTTCGAGGCGCAGGGCCTGCGTCACGGACTTCGTGTCGAAGCCGGCCCCGGGTGCAAAAGGAATGTCGGCGGCGAGTTTTTCGTCGAGCCAGTCGAAACCTTCCGCGCCCGGCAGATGCGAGGCCATGGCGGAGAGAAGGTCGGCATCGAGGACCGGGCGACCGGGAGCGGCAA
>CAISZN010000497.1 GCA_903889985.1 uncultured Hyphomicrobiales bacterium
CGTGGCGCTTCATCGTTGCCACCAGCGCTGACACGGCAGCCCATGATGCCGCCGCCGATTGCTTCAATCCGCGCAACCAGCGCTGGGCACGCCCTGCGCCGGTGCTCATCTTCGCGCTGGCCCGCAAGCTTGCCGACAATCGCAGCGCCAACATGCACCACTGGTACGACACGGGCGCGGCGGTGGCGCAGCTCAGCCTGCAGGCCGAAGCGCTTGGCCTTGTTGTGCATCAGGCCGCCGGCATTGATCGCGACAGGGTGCGTGCCACCTACGGTGTACCCGACGACGTCGACGTCGTGATCGGCTTTGCGCTGGGCCATCCCGGCGATCCGGAAGCCCTGCCCGAGGAACTGCCCGGCCGCGAGAAGGAACCGCGCGGACGCAAGCCGCTTGGCGACATCGTCTTTGCCGGCACGTTCGGCGAGACCGCGCCCTTCGCAAAGTAGGAGCGAAGGGATGCAGCTCGACATTGGCGACGTGCTGGCGCGCTTCCCGGATTTCCGCGTGGCGCTCGTGCTGCTGGAGGGGAGCGGCGTTCCCGCCGTGCGCACCCCTGGCATCGCCACCTGTGTCGCACAAGCCGAAACCGCCTGTCGCTCGCGCTGGAGCGGGATGGAGCTGTCCGCCATTCCCGGCATCGCCGCCTGGCGGCGCGCCTACAAGGGATTTGGCATCAAGAGCACGAGCTATCGCTCATCGGTGGAGCGGCTGGTCAAGCGCGTGCTGGCAGGCGATGCACTGCCGCAGGTCAATGCCTTCGTCGATCTCTATAACGCGATCTCCCTGTCGCATGTCCTGTGCCTCGGCGCGGATGATGTCGCAAAGCTCGGCGGCGAAGACCTGGCCTTCCGTTTTGCGCAAACAGGCGATCACTTCATCGACATGGCACCCCTCGAGGGACTGCCCGCAGACCAGCCCCCGAAGGATGGCGAAGTGGTCTTTGCCTGCGGCTCACATGTGCTGTGCCGCCGCTGGAACTGGCGACAGGATGCGCGCACGACCATCGAGCCGGCAACGACACGCATCGTGCTGACCATCCAGTCGAATGGCGAGGGGAGTGTCGAGGCAGCGGCACAAGAACTCACAGAGCTTGCGGGCCGTGAGCTAGGCATGAAAGCACAGGTCATCGTCGCCGACGCCAGCCGCCCTCGCATTGACGCCTGATCGATCCGACAGGACCGCGCGCACCTGCGCGCAAGGTCGTCCGCGGTCCAAATTCTCCGCACAAACAGAACTGCCAGTCGGCCTCTAAGCCGGGTTCTGTAGGGCCGCAGCTTGCGCTGCGACGTGATGGCCATTCCTCTGGGACGATCGTTACCGATCGCCTCGAGCAACCAACCCGGGTGACAGCCAGAAGACAGGCCTGAAGCGTTGCCGCTTCGCGTCACCCCTATTCGGTTTTGCTCCCGGTGGGGCTTGCCGTGCCGCTTCCGTTACCGGACGCGCGGTGCGCTCTTACCGCACCCTTTCACCCTTACCGGCCGAAGCCGGCGGTTTCCTTTCTGTGGCGCTTTCCCTGGGGTCACCCCCGCCGGACGTTATCCGGCACCGTGTCTCCATGGAGCCCGGACTTTCCTCTCCCGAAGGAGCGGCCATCCGGCCGACTGGCAGGCCCACATAGGCGCTTGGCCTCGCCGGGGTCAAGGAAGGGATGCACAGACCATCAAACGAAGTTTCGACTTTAGTTGGATGAGCCA
>CAISZN010000498.1 GCA_903889985.1 uncultured Hyphomicrobiales bacterium
GAGATCCTGCGCGATCCGAACTGGGGAGGACGGGAACCGTGAGTGACAACAACCGCACTGGAGCCCAGATCCTGGTCGACCAGCTCGCAACACAGGGCGTGCGCCATGTGTTCTGCGTGCCCGGCGAATCCTACCTGGCTGTGCTCGATGCATTTCACGATGCCTCGATCGAGGTGACCGTTTGCCGCCAGGAAGGTGGTGCGACCATGATGGCCGATGCCTCGGCGCGCCTCTCAGGCCGCCCCGGCGTAGTCTTCGTGACCCGGGCGCCAGGCGCCACCAATGCGTCACCTGGCATCCATATCGCCGAACACGACTCGACGCCGCTCATCCTCTTCATCGGCCAGATCCAGCGCAATGCGCGCGGGCGCGGCGCCTTCCAGGAGATGGACTACAAGGCCGTCTTTGGCTCTTTCGCCAAATGGGTTGTCGAGATCGACGATCCAAAGCGCATTCCCGAGATCGTTTCGCGCGCCTTCCATACCGCCATGCAGGGCCGCCCCGGCCCGGTGGTCATTGCCCTGCCCGAAGACATGCTCGTCGAGCGGGCCGCCGTGGCCGATGCCCTGCGCGTCGAGCCGGTGGCGACATGGCCCGGCCAGACACAGATGGCCGAGCTGCAGAAGCTGTTGTGGGCAGCCGAGCGCCCCATTGCCATTCTGGGTGGCAGCGGCTGGAGCGAAAAGGCCTGCCGCTCGTTCGAACGCTTCGCCGAACGTTTTGATCTGCCGGTCGTGACCTCCTCGCGGCGCGCCATGCTGTTCAATGGGGAACATCCCAACTTTGCAGGCGAACTTGCTATCGGGCCAAGCCCGAAGCTGCGCGCCCGAATCGAGGCCTCGGACCTCGTCCTGCTGCTGGGCGGGCGCATGGCCGAGATCCCCTCGCAGAGCTACAAGCTCTTCGAGATTCCGACCCCGCGCCAGAAGCTCGTGCATGTGCATGCGGGCGCCGAGGAGCTGGGGCGCGTCTATCATCCCCATCTGGCCATCCACGCCTCGCCGCAGGCTTTTGCGGCGGCTCTGGAAAGCCTGCAGCCGCCCGTCCAGATCCGCTGGAGCGAAGAGACCCGACAGGCCAATGCGGACTTCCATGCGTGGACGGACGTCGCGCCGCCCTCACCGGGCCAGGTGCAACTCGGCGAAATCGCCCTATGGCTGCGCAACCGCCTGCCGGAAGATGCGATCATCACCAATGGTGCCGGCAACTATGCGATCTGGGTCGGCCGCTTCATGCGCTTCCGTCGCTATGCGACCCAGCTTGCGCCCGTGTCTGGCTCCATGGGCTTTGGCCTGCCTGCTGCGGTCGGCGCCAAGCGCGTGCATCCTGAGCGCATGGTCGTGTGCTTTGCAGGCGATGGCTGTTTCCTGATGAACGGGCAGGAATTTGCAACCGCTGTGCAATATGACCTGCCGATCATCGTGCTCGTCATCGACAACGAGATGTACGGAACGATCCGCATGCATCAGGAGCGCAAGTATCCGGGCCGCGTGTCTGCCACCAACCTGCGCAACCCGGACTTTGCAGACTATGCGCGCGCCTTTGGCGGCCATGGCGAGACGGTGACCGAGACCGCCCGGTTTGTGCCTGCCTTCGAGCGTGCTGTGGCATCCGGCAAGCCTGCCATCATCCATATCAAGGTCGACCCGGAAGCGATCACCCCAACGGCGACCATCTCGGGCCTGAGGGCCGCCGCACAGGCCACGAAGAAGTAAGTTGCGCGGGCCCCTCGCCCATGCGAACCAGCGCCACGCCCGTAAAGGGTTCGACAGGAGAGAAACGCCATGAGCGACATGACCGCAGACAGCGGCACGCCACTC
>CAISZN010000499.1 GCA_903889985.1 uncultured Hyphomicrobiales bacterium
CTGACCCGCGACTTCGCCGGCATCAAGCCTGAGGATCCTCGCCCGGCGTTCATCTATGACGAATCGTTCAAGCATGGTGATTACGATCCGGACATGAATGTCTCGCCGGAAAAGATGGCCTGGCTGCAGAACCTGCTTGTCGAAACCGGTGACGTAACGAAGCCCGTCGATCCGACCAAGACCTATGACGCCGATCTGCGCAAGGAAGCCCTCGAGCTGATCTCTAAAACGCCCTGACTTCGGCTCCCGCCTTCGACACATGGACAAGGACGGGCGGGCGCGCTTGAATGCGCACCCGAGGGAGAGCCGCATCACGCGGTATCAAGAGCACGAGACAGGAAATGTCCAGGCAATCCACGCGCATGTATGGGCCCAACAAGTTCAAGCTCGGCCTTTTCGCCATGAACTGCTCGAACGGCCTCACCATGACCAAGGCCCCGGAGCGCTGGGACCATTCCTTCGACAACAACCTCAAAGCTGCAAAACTCGCCGATGAAGCTGGCATCGAGTTCCTGCTGCCCATCGGGCGCTGGCATGGCTACCGCGGCGAGACGGACACGGAAGGCTCCACCTACGAGACGCTGACCTGGGCCTGCGGCCTGCTGGCGGCCACCAAGCACATCTCCGTCTGTGGCACCCTGCACATTTCCTTCATCAACCCGGTCTTTGCAGCCAAGCAGATCGTCACCGCCGACCACATCGGCAAGGGGCGCTTCGGCCTCAATATCGTGTCGGGCTGGAATGCTGGCGAATTCGAAATGTTTGGCGTGCCCCTGCTGCCCCACGAGATCCGCTACGACTATACGGAAGAGTGGGTCACCATTGCCAAGAAGATCTGGACCGAGGAGGCCCCCTTCGACTTCCAGGGCCAGTGGTTCGATCTCAAGGGTGTGCTGGGCAAGCCCAAGCCCTGGGGTGGCACAGCACCCATGCTGATCAGCGCGGGCAATTCCAAGGAAGGGCGCGGCTTTGCCGCCCGCCAAGTGGACTGCCTGTTCATGGCCATCATGAACATGGACACGCTCGCCGCCGAGATCGACGCGGTGCAGGCCATCGCCCGCTCTGTCGACCGCACCTTCGGCGTCTATGCCAGCGGTCACCTGATGGCGCGCCCGTCGCAGAAGGAGGCGGAGGAGTTCTACCACTACATCGTCTATGAGCAGGGCGACTGGGAGGCGGCGGAACATGCGGCCCACATCCGCACCAAGGGGCGCGAGACGCCCTATCATCAATTGCAGAAGCTCAAGGAGCGCTTGATCAGCGGCGTCGGCACCTATCCGGTGATCGGCAGTTACGACAGCGTTGCAGAGCAGTTCAAGCAGATGAGTGACGCGGGGCTGGGTGGCATGGCCATAGGGCTCGTGAACTACATCACCGAGTTTCCGCACCTGCGCGACGAGGTGCTGCCGCGCATGGAGCGGCTTGGTTTGCGGCTGCCTGTTTCAGGGCAGGAATGAGAGCATCAGATCGACCATAAGCTGAAATTATCGGCGTACTGCCCATAGTTTGGACTCGGCGCTCCGAGCTGGTTAATTTGTTAATATCTTAAGGTAAAATCCCTCTTACAAATGAGGGGATTCGATGACTAACGCCGTGCTGGATCTTGCATTCGATGTCTCGCGTGCAACCGAAGAGAACATCGATCTCATCGAATCGGTGGTGAAGCAGACCGCCTTGCTCGCCATTAACGCACGGATCGAGGCGACGCGGGCCGGCACCGCGGGCAATGCCTTTGGCGTGGTGGCGCGCGAGCTCAGCGATGTCGCCAGCGAAATTGGCCGCATCTCGAACACCCTGCGCCAGTCGATTCGCGGCAATATCAGCAAGCTCGAATCCGTCGGATCCAAGCTGAACCTCGAATTTCGTGGCACGCGATATACCGACCTCGCGCTCAACGCCATCGAGATCATCGATCGCAATCTCTATGAGCGCTCCTGCGACGTACGCTGGTGGGCAACCGACAGCGCCGTCGTGCAGGTGGCCGAAGATCCAAGCCCGGAAGCGGTGGACTATGGCTGCGAGAGGCTCGCCACGATCCTTCGCTCCTACACCGTCTATCTCGACCTTTGGGTCGCCGACGCATCGGGCCGCGTGATCGCGACTGGCCGCCGTAGCAAATACCTCAAGGCCATCGGCTCGGATGTCTCGGGCGAGGACTGGTTCAAGCGCGCCATGCAGACCCGCACTGGCGATGACTTCGTTGCCTGCGACATTGTCCATGCCAAGCTTCTGCATGATGCACCGGTTGCCACCTATTCGACCGCCATCCGGACAGGCGGCCAGGGCAATGGGCGCCGCATTGGTGCGCTGGGCATCTTCTTTGACTGGGGCCCGCAGGCAGACGCCGTCGTGCGCGGTGTCGGCCTGACGCCGGAAGAGCGCGCCGGAACGAAGGTGATGATTGTCGACTCCAAGAGCAACATCATCGCCAACAGCCATCAGGACCGTCGCCAGACCACCTTCCAGCTGGCCCATGATGGCCGCAAGAGCGGCTACTATGTCGAAGGCAACCGCCTGATCGCCTTCGCCCTCACACCTGGCTATGAGACCTATCAGGGCCTGGGCTGGTATGGCGTCATCGATTCCCCGATCGGAAGCTAGCGGCCGGGCCTGATCCTTCAGCGAGGTCCAAGAGAGCGGCTGGCCGCTCCGTTATGGTCTGTCAGGCGTAGGCCGGCACGTCCTGAACGATCTCGCGCTCACGGCAGGTCGTGCGCCGCATGTCGCGGCGATAGAGCGAATCTTCAAACTCAGTCGCCCGGTGAAGGGTGGACAGATTGTCCCACATCAGCATGTCGCCGAGTTCCCATTTGTGGCGATAGATGCGCTCCGGCCGGGTGGCGAATACCGTCAGCTCCGCAAGGAGGCCGCGCCCAAGTGACACCGGCCAGTCGACGATGTGGGAGGCATGGGAAGCCAGATAAAGCGCGCGGCGACCCGAGAGTCGATGCAGGTGCGTCA
>CAISZN010000500.1 GCA_903889985.1 uncultured Hyphomicrobiales bacterium
CGATCTTGTTCGCGTATTTTGTCTATCAAAGCAGTTCGAGTTGCGTGCGATGAAGAGACAATTCGAAGCAGGACCTCTAGCGTCTCGTCATGCAGATGTTCTCCCCAGTCAAGCGCCAGGTTGTTGATTTCCACTGAGATCTGACCCGGGCAGCACGGGTATTTCCACCGAGAATTGACCCATGTTCGAACCTACCCCCTGAGCTACGGCGGGGGGCTTCGGAGTGATCGACATGGAGTTATTGAGCGTCATCCGGCGCTGGCGGTATCGGGACCATTTTTCGATCCGCGAGATCGCGCGGCGCACGGGTTTGTCGAGGAACACGGTCCGCAAATACCTGCGCTCGGACAGCATCGAACCGAAGTTCAGCGTCCCAGACCGTGCCAGCAGATTGGATCCGTACGCCGACAAGCTATCGCAGATGCTGCGGCAGGAGGCGGGAAGGTCGCGCAAGCAGAAGCGCACGATCAAGCAATTGCACGCTGATCTGACCGCCTTGGGCTATGGCGGTTCGTATAATCGGGTGGCGGCCTTCGCCCGCGACTGGAAGGCCGCGCGGCAGCGGGAGCAGCAGACCTGCGGCCGTGGCGCATTCGTGCCGCTGTCATTCCAGCCCGGCGAGGCGTTCCAGTTCGACTGGTCGGAGGACTGGGCGGTCATTGCCGGCGAGCGGACCAAATTACAGGTTGCCCAGTTCAAGCTCTCCTACAGCCGCGCCTTCTTCCTCCGGGCTTACCCGCAGCAGACGCATGAGATGCTGTTTGACGCCCACAACCACGCCTTCCGCGTGCTGGGCGGCGTGCCGCGGCGGGGCATCTACGACAACATGCGCACCGCCGTCGACAAGGTTGGGCGCGGCAAAGAGCGGCAAGTCAACGCACGCTTCTCAGCCATGGTCAGCCATTTTTTGTTCGCCGCCGAGTTCTGCAATCCCGCGTCCGGCTGGGAGAAGGGGCAGATTGAAAAGAACGTGCAGGACGCCCGCCATCGGCTCTGGCAGCCGACGCCACACTTCCCCTCGCTGGCGGCGCTGAACGACTGGCTGGAGGCGCGGTGCCAGGAGCTGTGGGCCGGGAACCTGCACGGCGCGCAGCGAGGCATGATCATCGACGCCTGGCGCGAAGAAGCGCAGCACCTGATGCAGCTTCCCCGCCAGTTCGACGGCTTCGTCGAATATGCCAAGCGCGTCTCGCCGACGTGCCTCATCCACCTGGAGCGCAATCGCTATAGCGTGCCCGCGTCCTTTGCCAACCACCCGGTCAGCGTGCGGGTCTATCCGGAACGGATCGTCGTCGTCGCCGAAGGGCAGATCGTATGTGAGCACGCCCGCGTCTTCGCCCGTTCCCATAATCGCGAGAGCACCACAGTTTACGACTGGCGGCATTATCTCGCCGTCATCCAGCGCAAGCCCGGCGCGCTGCGCAACGGCGCGCCCTTCGTCGAACTGCCGCCCGCCTTCAAGGCTCTGCAACAGCGCATGCTCAAGACGCCCGGCGGCGACCGCGAGATAGTCGAGATCCTCGCCCTGGTCCTCCAGCACGACGAACAGGCCGTGCTGACCGCCGTCGAACTGGCGCTGGAAGCCGGCGCACCGACCAAGACACACATCCTGAACCTGCTGCACCGCCTGGTTGACGGCAAGCCGACCGACGCGCCGCCTGTGAAACCGCCAAACGCCCTGACGCTCACCACCGAGCCGCAAGCCAATGTCGAGCGCTACGACGCGCTGCGTCGCCGTAAGGAGGCGCGCCATGCGTCATAATCCCACCGCCGGCGCCATTGTCATCATGCTGCGCAGCCTCAAGATGCACGGCATGGCCCAGGCCGTTGGCGAACTGACTGAACAGGGCTCTCCGGCGTTCGAGGCGGCACTGCCGATCCTGTCGCAGCTCCTGAAGGCCGAGACCGCCGACCGGGAGGTGAGATCGACGGCCTATCAACTCAAGGCCGCCCGGCTGCCGAACTATCGCGATCTTGCCGGCTTCGACTTCACCAGCAGCGAGGTCAACGAGGCGCTCGCACGCCAGCTCCATCTCTGCGAGTTCCTGGAAGACGCTCACAACGTCGTCCTGGTCGGGGGACCCGGAACGGGCAAGACGCACCTCGCCACCGCGATCGGGGTCCAGGCAATCGAACATCATCGCAAGCGTGTCCGGTTCTTCTCAACGGTCGACCTCGTCAATGCGCTCGAACAGGAAAAGCTTCAGGGCAAATCTGGACAGATCGCAGGACGGCTCACCCACTCCGATCTCGTTATCCTCGACGAGCTTGGCTATCTGCCGTTCAGCGCTTCAGGGGGAGCCTTGCTCTTCCACCTTCTTAGCAAGCTCTATGAGCGAACCAGCGTTATCATCACGACCAATCTCAGCTTCGGCGAATGGGCGGCTGTGTTCGGCGACGCGAAGATGACGACGGCGCTGCTCGACCGGCTCACGCATCGCTGCCACATCCTCGAAACCGGAAACGACAGCTTCCGCTTCAAAAATAGCTCAGCAACCGCTGCTAAACCCACAAAGGAGAAGTCCAGGAACTTGACGAAAATCTGACCCTGACCAATCATCAAGCCGGGTCAGTTCTCACTGGAAATCCCGGGTCACTTCTCGGTGGAAATCAACATTTCTGCGTTTCGTCGTCGAGGAAACCCTTGAGGGGCGGGCCAATCGCCTCAAGGGCTTCACCATCGCCACATCCGTTTTCGAGCGGGGTGAGGATTTCAATCCGCAAACGAACCCCATAGTCTGCGTCGAGGCTCTGCGGCTGCGCCGTGTGCTGGGCCAATATTATGCGGGCGTGGGAGCCCAGGCTCCCGTGGAAATCAGGATCCGGCGAGGCAGTTACATTCCGGAATTCGCGCATCGTATTTCCGGGGTCAGTGCGCAGGCGGAGGCCTTGCCGGCGCACGGACCAGAAATGGAGCCACAAGCCCCGACCTCTGTTTTGGGGTTGCTGCCTTTTCACTGGCTGAGGATGTGTTTGGCGGCCTTGGCGCCCTTGCTCCTGGGTGCCCTGATCGGCAGCTACATCCTGACTGTTCAGAAGCACGCGGGAGTCAGTCTCGTGGGTCGAAGCCCGGCCGCCATGGGCCAAGCGACCATCCGGGTCGGCGCGCTTCGATTCGACGACGCCCGGCTTGGCGGGCTGGTCAAGTTACTCGAAACCCGAATCGAGAACACAATCAGTCGCTTTGATAACCCGGTCGTCATTCAGGATCCCGGGGCCAGACCCTCCAGTGATTACGAAATTTCTGCAATCCTGAATATGGAACCCGCGGGAACAGCAGAGATCTCCTTTCGCATGCTTCATGTGCCGAGCAAGGAGATCATCTGGACCCGACAGGTCGCTGGCGTCCCAGTTGATCCAGCTCAGGCCAGTGAAAGCGGCGTTATTGATACGGTAGCTGCAAGCGTCGCCCAGACTTACGGTGCGATTTTTTCGGACATGCGCAAACGCCTGCCTTCGAATCCTGCCGACCTGACAGGTTACGGCTGTGTGATCTTCGCCTATGGCGGGCTAGCCGCTCCCGCGACCGGTACTGCGCAGCAGGCAAAGGAATGCCTGCTGCGTGCTGTCGCTGCTGATCCCGGCTTTGCTTCCGGTTTCGCCAGTTTGGCATTGATTGAAACAGCGCTTTATCTCGAAGGGTCCGCCGCGGAGGGGCGGGAATTACTTGATCGGGCGAGTGACGCAGCCAACCGTGCCGTGAGCCTCGCTCCACAGAAGTCACGCTCCCATGTCGCTCAATTCTGGACTCGATTCCACAGTGGTCGCTTCGAAGATGCCTTCGATTCGGCCCGCATTGCCCTCGACCTCAATCCCTTTGCAGCAGAAGCGATCGGACGAATGGGTGCGGCCCATCTGATGCGCGGCGATCGAGCTGAGGCGCGTGAGATGTTCAGGCGGGCGCTCAAGATGCTTTCGGTTCCACCTGGCTGGATGGAGTTCTATCTTTTCCTGGATGCTTGGCTGCAGGGTGATCAGACGCGAGCCCATCGCCACGCATTGCGCCGTGCTTCATCAAAATATCCCTTGGGAATTGTGGCTCGCATCATCGCCCTATCTGAAGACGGCGATCGCACCGGCGTGGAAGAATGGAGCGGGCGTTTGACGAGGACTTTCCCGAGTTTCGCAGCAGACATCTCCGCAAGCCTGGATCGGCATGCCATGAATCCGGAGATCCGAGATCGATTGCTCGCAGCCATCAGCGCTGCTGGCGTGCCGTTACAACGCTAAGTTGATGGCTCTGAAACGCCCAGGCCTTCAACAGGCTTGAATCCATACATCCAGGACGATCACTTTTCGCAGGTCAGATCAAAAACTCACACCCTGACATAGCTGTCGCTTCAACGCGTCAGCGAGGCGAAGGGCAGGGGACGCTCCATCGTGTTGATGCCGCCCTGAGATAATTGAGCAGGATTCTCGTCTCACGACGAACCGAGATGGGGGTGATAGTTTCCAGAGTTCCTGACGATATGAGGTCAGTCCGATGGGGCAAGCAGTTGAAGGGACGCTGAGCCCACTGTCCGCCTTCGCACGACTTGACTGCGACCCCGCTTCCGAGACGCTACGTCGTTTGTAGGAGGTGACTTCCCGTTCGTGCCCTCCAGCAGGGTGTCGAGCCTCAATCGCTTCAGACCCCGGCCTTACAGAAGAACCTCGCTCTGATCCTGCAGAACCTCCTGCTTACGAGCTTGGATGGTCGCATCAGACCGTTCAATAATCTTGTGGCAGAGGTGGGTTTGTCCTGTCCGGCCGAGCTGCATTTGCCAGCAAGATTCCTGCTTTCGAATTGTCGCCATAACGCGACCCATGCCACCTGTGACGCAGCCGTTCAGAAGCAAGTGAGACGTTAGCTAACCGATTGAAATGATTGGCGCGCCCGACACGATTCGAACGTGTGACCTTTGCCTTCGGAGGGCAACGCTCTATCCAGCTGAGCTACGGGCGCGGGGCCGGTTCGGGACCGACGCCTGTACATACCGCATCGGCACGGATGGGGCAATGCGTGAGCGCAGCGATGGGCAGGGGCTCGGATGCGTTGGATTTATCAATAAAATTCCCATCAATCCTTCGTTGATTGTCGGGGTAATTGCTTAAGATCGCTCCGTCAGTATTCGCCCGAAACAGGCAAAGCCTTGCCATTCGGGGTCATAATCCAGATGTCGCTCATCGCCATCGTCGATGACCGGGTCACAAACCGGAAAATTTTCGCCAAATTGGCAGCCTCCATTGAGGAGGGCGTTGAGGTGCGGGCCTTCGGGGACCCGCAGGAGGCGCTCGACTGGCTGGCTTTCAACCCGGTTGATCTCGTCATCACCGACTACAAGATGCCGACCATGGACGGGGCAGAGTTCATCCGGGGATTCCGCGATCTGCCGGCCTGCGCAGAAATTCCTGTCGTGGTGATAACCGTTTACGAGGAGCGCAGTTTCCGCCTGAAGGCGCTAGAGGCGGGGGCGACGGATTTCCTGAATTCCCCCGTCGATCATCACGAGTTCACCACCCGCTGCCGCAACCTCCTGAAGCTGCACCGCCATCAGCTGCTGCTCGCCTCCCGCGCGGACTCCCTCGAACGCAAGCTCGAGCATAGCGAGCGCTCGGTGCGTGATTCGAGCGAGCGGCTGGCGCAGGTCATCGACACCCTGCCTGTCATGATCAGTGCGGCGAGCCGGGATGGCCGGCTGCTCTTCGTCAATTCCTGCCATGGTCAGTTCGTGGGTCAGGAGCCCGCAAGCCTGAACGGGCAGCCGGGCGAGGTGCTGTTTGGTGCCGAGGCAGCGGCCCGCAGCCGGGCGCTCGACAAGATGGTCTTTGAAACCGGGCGTGCCCTGCCACCCTATGAAGAGGAGATTCTCGACAGCGTCGGGAACCGCCATGTGGTCCTGACGACAAAGTCGCCCCTCAAGGATGCGTCCAATACTGTCACGGGGGTGCTGACAAGCTCCCTCGACATTACCGGGCGCAAGCGCATGGAGGCGCATCTGCGCCACCTCGCCCATCACGATCCGCTGACCGATCTGCCAAACCGTACCCTTTTGCGTGAGCGCATGCGTCGCCTCATTGCCCGGGCAAGGCGTGGAGACCATGTCTTTGCCCTGCATCTGCTCGACCTCGACGGGTTCAAGTCCGTCAACGACGTGCTGGGGCATTCTGCCGGTGACCGCTTCTTGAAGCTGATCGCAGCCCGCCTGAAGGATACCATTCGCGAGGAAGACACCCTCGCGCGCCTTGGCGGCGACGAATTCGCCATCCTGCAGGCCAATGTCTCAGGCAGCGAGGATGCGGCAGACCTGGCGCAGCGCATCCTTGCAGCGGTCAGCGAGGACATGGAATTCGAAGGCGCGCCAGTGCACACCACGGGCAGCATTGGAATCACCCTGCATCCCAGCGATGGGGCTGACCCGGAAGACCTGCTCAAGCATGCCGACCTCGCCATGTATCGGGCCAAGGGGGGCAATGGAAACCGCTTCTGTTTCTATGCTGCAGACATGCACACCCGGGCGCGTCAGGAAGCACAGCTTGATTCAGAGCTGCGTCGCGCGGTCGAGGAGCAGCAGTTCGTCCTCTATTACCAGCCGCAGATCGAGCTGAAGACTGGTCGCACCATTGGCGCTGAAGCCCTGCTGCGCTGGAACCGGCCGGGGGC
>CAISZN010000501.1 GCA_903889985.1 uncultured Hyphomicrobiales bacterium
ACCATCTTGGTCGCGATCAGGGCTCCCGCGCCCGGGCGGTTTTCGATGCTGATGGCCTGCCCGAGGCGCTCGGCCATTTGTTTCGAGACGACGCGGGCAAGAACATCAACCGGCGAGCCGGGAACGTAGGGGACCAGCAGCTTGATCGGGCGGCTCGGAAAGGTCTGTGCCATGACTTTTCCCGGGAGCGTAGCCACCGGAACTGCGGCTGCGAGACGCAACACGTCACGTCGATTGAAGATCATGGGACGTTCCTCGCGTCTGAGCTTTGGTTATCTTGGGGTCTTCAGACGAAAATTGAGACTATCTTGTCGCGATTGAAAGAGGGCCTCGACCCGCGTTATGGACGTAGGGGTCAGCAGCAAGGGCTGGCTTGCCGGGCAACAGGATGTGCGGGAGCCCGCAAGACTGGTGTTTCTCCCCTGATTCCTGAGTGTTGCGGATGCATATCCATTTGCAGGAATGGTAGAGAGGGCTTGATCAGCCTGTCAATGGATGCGCTGACCACTGTGAGGGCCTCGCACCAATCCGCCTGCATTGCAAAAGATCGTCATGGATGACACGCCTCAGAAGCCCATCGACAAGGCCTATCTCAGGCGGGCGACGCTCGCCTATCTGCAACGCTATGCAAGTTCCGCTGAAAATCTGCGCAAGGTGCTGCATCGCAAGGTACGGCGTCGGCTGGGAGCGCAGGGTGGAGCGCCTGACGATCTCGACAGCCTGATTGACGACGTCATCGCCGAGGCAACGAAGATCGAGCTCGTCGATGACCGGCGATTTGCCGAAGGCCGCATTGCGACCCTGCTGCGAAGGGGCACATCAAGGCGCATGCTGCAGCACAAGCTATCCGCCAAAGGGATTGAGCGGGAGGTCGCGCAGGCCGCTATCGAGGCTTCTGAAGTCGATGATCTGGCGTCCTGTCGGCGGCTTGCCCAGCGCAGGAAGCTCGGGCCGTGGCGAACACCCCCCGATCCTGACAGACGGGATCGCGATCTCGCCATACTTCTGAGGGCGGGCTACAGCCATTCCCTCGCACGTTCGGTCATCGACGGCACGGCCGAAGAGGATTGAGGCTTCATCCTTCGGACGTGTGAGCCTCGGTGGGCAGCAGCTCGAGCTGATCAGCCCGCAACCCCCAGAGGATCTGGTGGGCTCCCAGATCAAGGTCCACGCATTCCCGCGTGGGGGGCCGTAGTCTTGCCAGAAGATGATAGGAGGTGAGAACGGTGCCGGTGGCTCCGGCAGGCACCTTCCACCCCTCAGGAACCGCGGATCCGGGACGGATACGAACACGATCGCCTTGGTTCATGGCTGCCTCCTGATGAAGCTTCGACGTCGGCCGAAGGCTCAGCTTGAGCATGTTGCAATGCAAATCTGGGACCAAATCGCCCGCCTTGCCTTGCGCCACGCCCTTGCTGAGATTGCGCTCAGGGTTTAGTTTCCGCGACAGCAGTCTGTCGGCAGCGACGACGGTGCCCAGCATGGTGTCTGGATGGGAGGGGATATGGCTGCTCTGAGTAACAGTGATCTGGTGAAGATCCTCGGTGAGAATGCGCGTCTTGAGCTGATCGACAAGGAAAAGACCGAAAATCCATTGGTGGTTCGTCGCAAGGCCCTCGAAAGCATCGAAGGGCAGCAGTTCTCAGCTTTCGCGCTGATCCTCATGGGTATCGTCCTGCTGATTTCGGCCTGGTACACTGCAGCGGGTCAGGCCTTTATCATTCAGACTGCGGTCGCGGGCGCGGCTATTGTTGGCGGCCTCGGATGGAATGTGTTCCTGAATAGCAAGAAGCGCGCGCTTTAATCGCTTCATCAGGGTCGGTTGATCAGTGTGGTGATGATCGGCCCTGATGGTTAATCAGGCGGGCAGGCTGCTTAAAGCGGGAGCAAACTGCTTCAACGGCTCCCGCCAGGGCGTCCATTTTCTGACATGATCCACTTGTGCTGGCCGGAAACCTTACGCTCCCTACAACCAGAATGGACTTTCGATAGTTTTGTCCACCTCGGAATCGGATCTGTCCCATCGTGGCATGTCCGTTGCTGAGCAATGCCGATCTGACAGAAGTCGATGTGGTAGAGGTGGAAATGCCTGAGGAGTCGAAGAGCGCCTGCGCCGTCTGTGGCTGGGTGCATCAAGGAGACAATCCTGTCGACAGTGTGGTCCGTTTCTGTGCCTGCTGCGGGATTGAGCGCGGCGTCCAGGACCGGTCGGCGGAGCAGGTGAAAACCTGGCGCAGTAAGTGGCTCA
>CAISZN010000502.1 GCA_903889985.1 uncultured Hyphomicrobiales bacterium
CGGACCTTGGGTGCAACTGCTCTGGCCCGGCCGAAATCGGCACCGGTCGAAGACGAAGGCTGGACGGAATTCTGATCCGCGAGGCGATGCTCAGAGCGTCGCCTCGATCTCCTGCCGAAGTTCGGGAGTTACCTCGGGCATCGGACCGAACCAGTCACGAAAGGCCGGGCGGGCCTGATGCAGCAGCATGCCAAGCCCATCGACCCCGATCAGACCACGCTGGCGCGCCTGCGCCAACAACGGGGTCTCCAGCGGCACATAGACGATATCGCTGACCACCGCATCCGCCGGAAGACCCCCGAGATCGATCTCGAGCGCCGGCTGGCCGTGCATGCCCTGGCTCGTCGTATTGACGAGTAGCCTGGTGCCCGGGAGCAAGGCCTCGCGCTCCTCCCACGGCCGCGCCACGACCGGACCACCAAATTCACCGGCGAGGGCCTGCGCCCGGGCAAGGGTCCGGTTGACGACGATGACCTGCGGGCAGCCCTGATCCGCAAGTCCCGCGATGATCGCGCGGGCCGCGCCACCTGCTCCCAGAACCAGCGCAGGGGCGCTTGCGAAGTTCATCGCTGGCACGCGCTCGCGGATGCTCTCCAGAAAACCGAAGGCGTCGTAGTTGCGCCCGAGCAGGGAACCATCGGGCCGGACGATCACGCAATTGACCGCCCCGATACGGCGGGCCAGCGGATCGATCTCATCCAGAATCGAAAGAGCTGCTTCCTTGTGGGGGATAGTCAGGTTGCAGCCGGCAAACCCCAGCCCCGGAAGCGCCCTCAGGGCTACTTCAAGGCCTGAAGGCTCAATGGCGAGCGGCACATAGGTGCCGGCGATCCCGTATTTTGCAAACCAATGGTTGTGGATGCGGGGCGAACGGGAATGCAGCACCGGATGGCCCATGACGCCGGCCAGGGCGAAACGTTCGGGATGGGTCATCTGCCTGTCACCCTGCTGGCGCCGGACGAGCGCCTCCAAAGGCGGGAGTAGTCCCAACCCCGCCTTGCTGCAACCATCCTCAGGGGCTATGTCTCACATCGTCTAAGGATGGAGACTGTGCGGATGCTCAGATGGTCGATCGCCACGGTCTGCATGGGGGGAACGCTGGAGACCAAGCTCTCCGCCGCCGCTCGTGCCGGCTTCCGCGCCGTCGAGATCTTTGAAAACGATCTGACCTTCTTCAACGGCAAGCCACGTCAGGTGCGCGCCATGGCCGACGATCTCGGCGTCGAGATCGTGGCCCTGCAGCCCATGCGGGATTTCGAGGGCATGCCGGAGCCCATGCGGACCCGCAACTTCGACCGCGCCCAGCGCAAGTTCGACCTCATGGAAGAGCTTGGCACCAAGCTCCTGTGCATCTGCTCCAACGTGGCCGAGGATTCTCTTGGCGAGCCGGAGCGCTCGGCCGCGGACCTCGCGGAACTTGCCGATCAGGCAGCAAGGCGTGGCTTCCGGATCGGATTCGAGGCCATGGCCTGGGGTCGACATGTGCGGGACTGGCAGCAGGCCTGGGATCTCGTGCATCGGGCTGACCGCCCTAACCTCGGCGTCGTGCTGGACAGTTTCCACATCTTCGCGCGCAAGAACGACATCGACCCGATCCGCGATCTGCCGGGCAACCGGATCGCGCTGGTTCAGGTGGCCGATGCGCCGGGGATCATGATGGATCCCATGTCGCTGTCGCGCCATCATCGTTGCTTCCCCGGACAGGGCGACTGGGCGATCACCGACTATCTCGAAAAGGTCATCGCGACCGGTTATGACGGGCCGCTCTCGCTCGAAATCTTCAACGACCAGTTCCGCGGTGCCCCGGCGGCCACGATCGCCCGCGATGGCATCCGGTCATTGCAGGTCTGCGGCGAGGAACTCGATGCCCGCCGGGCCGCCCGCAAGGAAGCGCCACTGCGCATCGGCCCTGCCCTGCCACCGCCCAGTTCCATTGGCGGGATTGAATTCATAGAATTCGCCACCAGCGGCGCCCAGTCCCCCAGCCTTGTCGCCGAACTCGAAGGGCTTGGCTTCCGCCGGGTGGGTCGCCACCGGTCGAAGGATGTGGACCTCTATCGGCAGAATGACATCAACATCGTCGTCAACCGCGAGCAGGATGGCTTCGCCCATTCATTCTATCTCGTGCATGGAACATCCGTCTGTGCGCTGGCCATTCGATTTGCCGATCCGCAGAAGGCGCTTGAACGGGCGCACGCTCAGGGAGCACCCACCTATTTCGGACGCATCGGTCCCGGCGAGGCTCTCATCCCGGCGGTAGCAGGCGTCGAGAACAGCCTGATCTATTTCATGCGCGATGATGAGGATGGTCGGAAGACGTGGGATCAGGACTTCCTGTTTGAAACTGCTGCTGCACAACCTGGTCCGCTCAAGCGCATCGACCATCTGTCGAATGTGGTGAGGCGCTCCGAGTTCCTGTCCTGGATCACCTTCTACAAGGCGGTGCTGGGCTTCACCGACGAGCCGCAGGTGGAACTCGCCGATCCCTATGGCGCGTTCTACAGCCGCGTCCTGCGCTCGAATGACGGGATCGTGCGCATTCCCCTGAACATTGCCGATGGCGGCTCGACATCGGCCTCGCGCTTCATCGAGACTTTCGGCGGCGGTGGCGTTCAGCAGATCGCGCTCTCGACCGACGATCTCTTCAGTTTCGTCGAGCAGGCGCGCGCCAAGGGTGTGCGGTTTCTCAACATCCCGGACAACTATTACGACGACCTGTCGGCGCGCTATGACCTCGCGCCCGAGTTAATCGAGCGGATGCGTGATCTGGGCATTCTCTATGACCGATCGAAGACGGGCGAGTTCTTCCACATCTACACCCGCATGTTCGACCAGCGCTTCTTCTTCGAGGTTCTCGAACGGCGGACCTATGATCTCTTCGGGGCCGCCAATACGCCAGTGAGACTTGCAGCGCAGGCGTCCGAACAGGATGCGGCCCTGCAGGATCGCGCCTCGCTCGAAATCGATTGAAGCTGACATCACATGGCCCGCATCAAGACGGGCGGTTCGGGAGGGGTGATGAACACGAAAGGTTTCGGCCTTGGGGCACTGATGCTTGGGCTCTCGGCGCTGTCGGCCTTGGGCCAGGAGAAGGTCACCGTCGGCTATACGCAGACGGCCACCGACATCGGCCTCTATGTGGCTGACAAGCGCGGCTACTTCAAAGCCGAGGGACTGGATGTCGAATTCCAGAATTTCGATTCCGCCGCGCGCATGATCGCACCCATTGCCTCGGGCGACCTGCAGGTGATTGCGGGAGCAGCATCGGCCGGCCTCTATAATGCGGTGGCGCGCGGGATCGATATTCGCATCGTCGCGGACAAGGTCTCGACCCCGCCTGGCCGGACCAGCCAGACCCTGATCGTCCGCAAGGATCTCGTCGAGAGCGGCCGCTACAAGACGCTTGCCGACCTCAAGGGCATGAAGGTCGCCAATACAGCGCCGGGAACCGCCGCCAGCGTGACCCTCTACACCATGCTGGAAAAGGCCGGGCTGACGATCAATGACATCGAGCAGACCTTCCTCGCCTTCCCCCAGCATGTGGTGGCCCTGACCAACAAGGCGGTGGATGCCGCCCTCCCCGCCGAGCCCGCCACGACACAGGCGATCAGCAGCGGTGTGGCCGTGAAGGTCCTGACTGATGACGAGGCCTATCCGAACCACCAGATCGCGGTGATCTTCTTCTCAGGCAAGTTCGCCAAGGAGAAGCCGGAGGTCGCGAAGAAATTCCTGAAGGCTTTTCTGCGCGGGGTGCGCGACCACAACGATGGGCTGGGGCCCGATGGGCGATTCACAGGCGCCAAGGGCGAGGAGATCATCAAGATCCTCAACGAATATACGCCCATCAAGGACGCGCAGTTCTATCGCAACTTCCCCCTTGCCGCCTGCAATCCTGACGGGGCGATCAACATCGACAGCCTGAAGCGGGATCTGGGCGTGCTGAAGCGCGAGAAGCTGATCGAGGGCGAAGTGGACGTCGACAAGGTGGTGGACCTGAGCATCCTGCAGGCGGTGCTGAAGGAACTGGGGCCCTACAAGAAGGCAAATTGAGGTATTTTTACTTTTTTGGAAAATATCCCTTGACAGCGATGCGCTGGTTGGGGTAAGAGGGGGCACGCTCCAGAATTATGCTTGGCGAGCGAATGCCTGCCCAGTCACCGGCACGCTTAACCGGTTCGCTATTGGACGATGGAGCAGACTGAAACCGCAGCACGAACCGATTTTGACAGGATCCAGACGTGAAGCATTTCTTTCTTGAAGGCGAGCACCTTGTGCCATTCGAGCAACGAGACCCTGACCTCATCGTCGCTCATCGGGCCTTCCTGCAGCGGGGCTATGTGCGTGGGGATTTCCTTCTGTCTGGTCCCCACGTTCCGCCAAACGGGGGCTTCTTGCTGGCTCGCGCTGTCTCACGCGAAGCCCTTGACCGCATGCTGGACGAAGAGCCCTTCGTAAAGGCCGGCTTGATGCGGTTCGTTCGCATCACCGAATTTCTTCCCGTTCAACACCAGCCCTTTCTTGCGGATTGGTTCGGGCAGACTGAGATAAAGGCAAACTGAACGAGCGCTGCCCACTCCATTGGGCAGATGAACTGCACACGGGTCCATTCCGACGGAAGACTGGTTTGACTTGCGCTGAGCAACGGCTCCAACTATCCGGGATCGTCACATATTCGAACCTTTTCCGTTGGACGGACAAGATCATCACAGGAAGCGCAGCAAGGCCATGAAGAGCATCGTCATTCTCGACGACTACCAGAACGTCGCCCTCACCTTCGGGGGATGGGACCGCCTGAAGGACCGCGCCAGCATCCGGGTGCTCAACCGCCCCATCGCGGACCGGGCCGAGCTGGTGCGCGAACTCGCTGACGCGCAGATCATCGTCTGCAATCGCGAGCGCACGGTGGTCGATGCAGCGCTCCTCGCCGCCCTGCCGAAGCTGCAGCTCATCGTCACCTCGGGCATGCGCAATGCCTCGATCGACGTGGAGGCAGCCATTGCGCGTGGCATCACGGTGTGCGGCACGCAGACGCTGGGCTACCCGACCGCCGAACTCACCTGGGCGATGATCCTTGCCTTCATGCGCAACCTGCCGGCAGAAGTGAATTCGCTGTCGGCCGGTGGCTGGCAGACGCGGGTTGGCACTGGCGTGCGCGGCAAGACGCTGGGCATCATCGGGTTTGGCCGCATCGGCAGCGATGTGGCAAAGGTAGGCCAGGCCTTCGGCATGAAGGTGATCGCATGGTCGCGCAGCCTGACGCCCGAGAAGGCCAGCGCGCAGGGCGTGGAATGCGTCAGCAGGCAGGAGCTGTTCCAGCGCGCGGACGTCGCCACGATCCATCTCATCCTCAACAAGGACACGAAGCATTTCATCGGCGCGAGCGAACTCGCGATGATGAAGCCAACTGCCCTTCTGGTGAATACCTCGCGCGCCGGCATCGTCGATACCACGGCACTGATTGCGGCCCTGAAGGCAGGTCAGATCGGTGGCGCCGCACTCGATGTCTATGACCGCGAGCCGCTGGCTGCGGATGACCCGATCCGCAGTGCGCCCAACACGCTGCTGACGCCGCATCTGGGCTATGTGCTGGCGGAGAACTATCAGGTGAGCTTCA
Organism: uncultured Hyphomicrobiales bacterium; assembly: GCA_903889985.1. GTDB lineage: Bacteria > Pseudomonadota > Alphaproteobacteria > Rhizobiales > Beijerinckiaceae > Terripilifer. The sequence continues at coordinate 5,615 of CAISZN010000502.1, forward strand.
CCGAGGCGGTCGACAACATCCTTGGCTGGCTCGAAGGCCATCCGATCCGCGTCATCAATCCCAACGCACCGGCAGGACACTGACATGACCACGCCGAAGGCCGCCCTCAGCTCCGATGCCCGCGCCCGCATGGAAGAGCTCAATGCGGATGCGGCGCCCTTGAGCATCTGGCTGCGCACGCAGGCCAATGCGCCAGCGCAGCGCGCCTGGTTCAAGGACATGGACCTTGGTGCGCGGGGCGAGATGTCGGCAGGTCGTGTTGGCGCCGGCCAGATGAAGGCCGTGGCGCATCACTGGAAGTGGAAAGAGATCTCGCCCTATCTCGACAAGATCGCGCGCATCGCCAGCGAGGCCGATGTGCCGCCGGTGGAGTTTGCTGACCGGCAGCAGTTCCTCCTCACCAACCCCGGTCTTGGCGGACGCCTGCAGGTGGCCTCGACCATTCGCTGCGCGGTGTCGATCTATAATCCCGGCGATGTGGCGAGGGCCCATCTGCACAGCCCCAATGCCAGCCGCACGATTCTCTCGCAGAATGGCGGCTACACGAATGTGGAAGGCGAGCGCTGTGAGGCGAACAGGGGCGACCTGATCCTCACCCCCAATGGGACCTGGCACGATCATGGCAACGACGGCACGAGCCCGGTCACCTGGATTGACACCCTCGATTGGCCGCTGATGGAATTCCTCGACATCATCTGGCTCGACGAAGACATGCCGGGCGACCTTGGTCGCGACAACCTGCGGGCGCAGCGCACGACCCATGCCTCGGGCCATTCGCGCAAGCTCTATGGCGC
>CAISZN010000503.1 GCA_903889985.1 uncultured Hyphomicrobiales bacterium
ATAGGGCAGGGTATGGCCAAAGCCGCCCAGCGCAGTCATCAGGCCGCAGATGCTGCCGCGCAGCCATGGCGTTCCACGGCCCGTGAGGGAGCCGTCATCGGAGAGGGCTTCCGCAAAGCCCATGCTGATGCCCGCGCCGATGGAGGCGGCAAGACCAACCAGGAAGGTCTCCCAATTGTGATGGGTCGCGAAGGCGGCGGCAAAGAGTGGTGCGAGGGTGGAGACGGATCCATCCATCAGGCCTGCCAGGCCCGGTTGCACATATTGCAGGACGAACATGCGATGGCGGGCGCGGTCTTCCTCCGCTCGCGCATCCTCGGTCAGGAGCTCGGCTTCAAGCTCATGGGCGTGGTTTTCATGGCCCTTTTCGACTTCTGCGAGGTCGCCCAGCAGCTTGCGCACTTCGGTGTCAGTCGTCTGCTCAGCCGCACGCTCGTAGAAGCGCGCCGCCTGAAACTCCATACTCTCGGCTTCCTTGCGGATGGTCTCCAGCGACAGGTTCGATGTCAGCCAGATCGGGCGACGCTTGAGAAAGCCCTTCACGTCCTCGCGACGGATCGGCGGAAGATTCTTGCCGAAGCGCTTCTCGTACATTTCGAGAAGCATGTGGCGATGGCTGGTCTCCTCGTCCGCCATTTCCTCGAAAACCTTCGCCGAGGTCGGATAGCGATCGCGCAGGTCTTCCGCGAAGGCCGTATAGATGCGAGCGTCCTCTTCTTCCGACGCGATGGCGACCGCCAGAATTTCGCGCGGGGTCAGATCGGCAAAGCTTTTCACGGGGGGCTCCGAAAAGGTTTAGAAAGGTTCTAAACACACTTGGCAGGCCTGTCCAACCGGCCTGGCATGCGACGAAAGGCAGCTGGACAGATCATGGCGACGTCTTTTTCACGCAGTTTTTTCCGCCTTCTCCAGCGCCTCCAGCACATTGGAAACCGGTTGTGGAGACCGGTTACAATGGGTGTGCGTGCGGTGGTCCTCGACGGCGATAACCGCATCTTTCTTGTACGCCATTCCTATGTCCCCGGATGGCATCTTCCGGGTGGCGGCGTCGAGCCCGGTGAAACCGCCCTGGTCTCACTCGGTCGGGAGCTCGAAGAGGAAGGCAATATCGAAATGACCGGGCCGGCAGAGCTGCTCGGCCTCTATTTCAACGACAAGGGGTCGGATCGCGATCACGTTGCCGTCTATGTCGTACGTCAGTTCCATCAGAGCGGTCCGCGCAAGCCTGACTGGGAAATCGTCGAGAGCGGCTTCCATGACCTTGATGCGCTGCCGGAGGGCACCACCCGCGCGACCTTGTCCCGACTCGCAGAGCTTGAAGGCAAGGTGGCGAAATCCGACCGCTGGTGATCAGCGCGCGCGAAAGGCCGCATAGCGTCGCGCGACTTCGTCGGCAATCTGCCCGGTCGCATCCACCGGCTCATAGGTCCAGTCTTCGAGCTGGCCCTTCCAGCGGCGCACCCAGCCCGATTCCACGAGCCGGTCGAGAAAGCCCGCGATCTTGCGATGGCCACCCGTGGGCTCATAGACATGCACAGGCCTGCCGGTGACGATGGCCTCGCCCATCATGTTGACGCTGTCGCCGGTGACGATCAGGGCATCCGCATGGGCGATGATCTGCGCATAGGGATTGTCGCCGCTGCCATCCCAGACGAAGGCCCGGTCCGGGCCAGCCTCGATCTCGGTCAGTGCTGCCCTGATGGCATCGAGCAGGGCGGGGGGCGTCCGGCGCGAGGGCGTGACCATGAGACTGTTGCCCTTCGCCACGACCGCCTGCGATGCCTGTGCCAGCTGGGCGATGTCTGCAGCCGTGAACTGATGATGGGCGCTGGGCCCGCCAAGGATCATCGCGACGCGCGGATGTGGCAGGTGGTCCAATCGCGGATCGGGGTGCTCGCGTGCCGCTTGAAGGACATGTGGGCGCAGCGGGTGCGGTGAGGTGAGCGTCGTCAGCACATTCTCGCCGCGCAGCCGGTCATGCTCTGGCACCCAGACCATGTCGGCAGTGCCCGGCCCGGTGCGGGGATCCTGCAGGAAGACGGTGAAGACCTGGCCCGCCGTCTCGCGCTTCAGGCGGCGCAGATAGGGCACGGTGGTGCGCCCTGCCGCCAGCACGATGTCGGGATAGGGCGGGGCGATGGAACTGTCCTTGCGATGGGGCGCATCGCGGGGATCGATCGGGCCGAAGGGGGAGGTCCATGCAAAGAGCTTGCGCGGCCGCACAGGTCGCACCTGCGGCTCAAGGCCCAGTGCCCGGGCGATGCCGATGCAATGGACCTCGTGGCCGACCTTGCCCGAACCAAGCACCCAGAGGCGCGTACCTTCAGGAACGAGCAGGGGCTGCTCTGACGCTGTCATGGCGAACCCACGCGTTGAGGCGCGAGGCGGATCAGATGAAATCGATCTTCAGGATCTCATAGCTCTTGCCGCCGCCCGGCGTATTCACTTCGACCGTATCGCCGACCTTCTTGCCGATCATGGCGCGCGCGATGGGAGAGGTGATGGAGACCTTGCCGGACTTCACGTCCGCTTCGTTCTCACCAACGATCTGGTAGGTCCGCTCAGCCTCAGTGTCCTCGTCCACCACCTGAACCGTGGCGCCGAATTTCACCGTATTGCCGGAGAGCTTCGAGACGTCGATCACCTCCGCGCGGGACAGCTTGTCCTCGAGGTCGGCGATACGGCCCTCGTTGAGCGACTGCTGCTCCTTGGCCGAATGATATTCGGCGTTTTCGGAAAGATCGCCGTGGGAGCGCGCTTCAGAAATGGCCTGGATGATGCGCGGACGTTCGACCTGCTGGCGGCGCTTGAGTTCTTCCTCGAGCGCGGCATGGCCGGCGGTGGTCATCGGTACCTTTTCCATCGTCTTGCTTTCCTGACTGTCTCAGTCGTCGGCCGGGTCCAAATCCTGACCAGCGAAAAATAGACCCCGCCCGACCGGAAGTCCGGCCGAACGATTCGTGTCCCATGGGATGTCTCAACGGCCTGCCGAAAGGCAAAACCGCGTGCCACCTGCCGGACCGGATCACCCAAGATCCTGCCGGATCAGGCGAAATAGTCCTGCAGGGCGCGAACTTCAAGGTCACCGCCCTTATAGGCCTTGACCCCCTGCGCCGCCGCGATGGCCCCAGCTAGAGTGGTGTAGTACGGCACCTTATGCAAGAGGGCCGCCCGGCGGAGGGAGCGGCTGTCGGCCAGGGCCTGGGCACCCTCGGTCGTATTGAACACCAGCTGGACATTGCCGTTCTTGATGGCATCGACCACATGGGGCCGCCCTTCCGAGACCTTGTTGATCCGCTGGGCCGGGATGCCTGCTTCCTCAAGGAAGCGGGCGGTGCCGCCGGTCGCCAGGATCTTGAAGCCAATGCCCGAGAGCAGCTTCATCGTGTCCAGAACGCGCACCTTGTCGTCATCGCGAACCGAGACGAAGACCGAGCCGGACGTGGGGACCTTGGTTCCGCCGCCGAGCTGGCTCTTGGCGAAGGCGATGTCGAAATTGGTGTCGAGGCCGATGACCTCGCCGGTCGAGCGCATTTCCGGGCCAAGCACGGTGTCGACACCGGGGAAGCGGGCGAAGGGGAAGACGGCTTCCTTCACGCCCACGTGCTTGAGCTCGTCCTGCTTCAGGTTGAAGCTGGCAAGCGCCTCACCCGCCATGATGCGCGAGGCGATCTTGGCAATGGGCTTGCCGATGACCTTGGCGACGAAGGGCACCGTGCGCGAGGCGCGCGGGTTGACCTCGAGCACATAGATCTCGCCGTCCTTGAGCGC